>CAZQUC010000146.1:6080-9953 GCA_964596095.1 uncultured Enterobacteriaceae bacterium | reverse complement strand
TCACCGCACCCAATTCCCGTTGGCTTTGGGGAGCGAGACGTGGTCGATGATGACGGAGTAATCGGTTTTGCCGTTCACGCCTTCCATGGGGACGCCGACGGCCTGCCTCCATTTCCGGGAAAAGCTCTGGCCGGTGAAGCAGCCCCATGAGCGCACGGTGGCCCGACGGTCGAAGACGCTGCCGCGGATTTGGCGGAGCTGGTCCTCGTGCAAATAAGCCGTGCTGACGCCGCTGATCTCGCAGCTGTAATCGAACATGAAACAATGGCGGTTGGAGTGCCCGAAGTATTCGAAATTGACCACGGAATGGCGGGGGCGGGAGTTGAGGTATTTGATGACGTCGTCGCCGGAAGAGAACCACACCATTTTGAGGCCGTAAGTGCGGCGCACCGAATCGACCTTGTCCAGCGTGCAGGGCTGGTCGGCGCGGCGGGCGGCGTCTTCCGGCTCGCGGCTTACGTAGGCGGGGCGATAGACGAGCCAGGTGATGGGCGCGGCGTCGCCGTGCGCACGGCGGATTTGCTGGACGCGGATGCGTGCCGAGCGGACAAAATTCCCCCACCAGCGGTCGTGCTGCTCGTTGCTGCGGCGGAGGTCTTCCCATTTCCGCAACGCCGGACCGCCGCTGACGATAATGAACTCGCTCCGGGAATAATCGTTCGCCGGAGCGGCGACGGACGGCGAAGCGAGGCCGGTCAGCCACCAGCCGCCGAGAAGGAGCCAAAGGAAACAACAAATCCTGCGATGCATGATCGGAAAAGGATACGCGGCGCGGTGCGGGAAGAAACCGGTTTTCGTGGTGGTGAAGCTCTCTACAGGCCCCATAGGCCGTATAGGGCCTATGCCCCGCCGCGCACGTCGCCGATGTAGGCCGCCACGGCCTTCCGGATTTCCCCGGCGACATCGCCGCGCGCGCGGGCGAAGGGCGGGCGGAACCATGGAAACGCTCCGACGAGATCGGCGGTGACAAGGATTTCGCCATCGCAGCCGGGGCCCGAGCCGATGCCGATGGTCGGGCAGGCCACGCCGGCGGTGATCTCGGCCGCGACCGCGGCCACCACGGCCTCGATCACCAAAGCGGCCACGCCGACGGCATCGAGAGCGGTGGCGTCCGCGAGCAGAGCGGCGGCTTCGGCGGGGGTGCGGGCTTTCTTTTTGTAGCCGCCTTCCTCGCGCACGCTCTGCGGCAGCATCCCGATGTGACCGATCAACGGAATGCCTTCCTCCACGATGGCCCGCACCACGGCGAGATGGCTCACGCCGCCTTCGAGCTTGACGGCATCTGCGCCGGCCTCGCGGAGCGCGCGGGCGGTGGACACGGCCTGCTCGGGCGTGCGGTAGGTGCCGAAAGGAAGATCGGCGGCCAACGGGGTGCGGGTCACGCCGCGGCGCACGGCGCGGGTGTGGTGGAGCATTTCCTCCAGTGTCACTTCCACGGTGTCGGGGTAGCCGAGTTCGACCATGCCCAGCGAATCACCGACGAGGATGAGATCGAGTCCGGCTTCGTCCAAGAGGCGGCCGGTCGGGTAATCGGTGGCGGTGAGGGTGGCCAACCGGCGGCCGGCGCGTTTCAAGGCAATGAAGGCATCTCTCATGAACATGGAGCGAAATAAATCAGCGTTGCGGCCGTGGATCACCAGGCGATGTCGAGGCGGCGAAGCGGCGGCTCCGCGTCCGGCAGCGCGGCCAACAACTCGCGCACCGTGCCTTCGGCGCCGGGCAGGCGCAGACTGGGGCGGATCGCCGCCAGCGGTTCGAGCACGAAGCGCCGCCAGCCGAGGCGCGGGTGGGGCAATTCCAAATCCTCACCATGCACCACCAGATCGTCCGCGTAGAGCAGATCGAGATCGAGCACACGCGGCGCATTCTTGGACCGCTCCTCGGGCCGTCCCAGTGCGCGCTCCACCGCCTGCAGGCGTTCGAGCAGTGACTGCGGCGTGCCGAAAAATCCGATCTCCATCACGGCATTGTAAAACGCGGGCGTGCCCGGCGCGCAATCCACCGGCGCGGTTTCGTAGAGCGGCGACTTGAGCACGGGCTGGCTGAAATCGGCCAAGTGCGCGAGGGCTTGCGCGGCCACCTGCAGATGGGCCAGACGGTCGCCGACATTGGAGCCCAGCGCGACTCCGCAACGAAGCACGGCGCCGGGCGGTCCGGTGGGGCTGGGACGCTTGATCATGGATGGAAGCCACGCCCGCGGGCCGGGCGAGGGCCGCCGGCGCGAGGTGACGGATTCCTATCCGCCGGAGAATCAGGGAATGCAAACGGGGAGCCAACGTGTAATGGTTACGGCGTCACCATGATGCCATCGGTATCACGCCTCCCCGCAACCCGAACCCAATCCATCGCCATGAGCACACCCGCCACCGTCCAAGGCAAAGGATCCACCGCCAACGTCCTTGCCGCCATTTGCAGCTTCCTCCTGCCGGGCCTCGGCCAGTTGGTGCAGGGCCGGATCTGGAAAGCGCTCTTCCATCTCATCTTGGGAGCCATCATCTGGGTCATCACCTTCGGTTGGGGAGGTTGGATCATCCACATCTGGTCCTGCTACGAAGCCGCGACCCACAAGCCTCAGGTAGGCTGAGGCTCCTGCGCCCACGTCGCATCAGGCCAATTCCTCACGCAGCCGGCGGCCGACTTCTTCGGCGTTGGCCCGGCTGTTGAAGGCGCTGATGCGGAAATACCCTTCGCCGGCGGCGCCGAAGCCCGCGCCGGGCGTGACCACGACATGCAGCTTGTTCAGCATGATGTCGAAGAACTCCCAGCTCCCGAGGCCGCCGGGCGTTTTCACCCAAATGTAAGGCGCATTGACGCCGCCGAACGCGGTGAGTCCGGCCGCTTGGGCGGCCTCGCGCAAGATGGCGGCGTTGCCGAGGTAGTGTTTGATCAACGCTGCGACTTCGGCCCGCCCCTCCTCGCTGAAGAGCGCCGCCGCGCCTTTCTGCACGATATAGCTCGCGCCGTTGAACTTGGTGGTCATGCGGCGCGACCACAGCGGATGCAGCGGGAGTTTTTGCCCCGTCTTGGTGGAGGCCTGCAACGCCTTCGGCACGATGGTGAAGGCGCAACGCACGCCGGTGAAGCCCCCGTGCTTGGAGAAGCTGCGGAATTCGATCGCGCACTCCTCCGCGCCGGGGAGTTCGTAGATGGAATGCGGCACCTCGGGATCGGTGATGAACGCCTCATACGCGGCGTCGAAGAGGATGATCGAGCCATGACGGCGCGCGTAATCGACCCACGCCTGCAATTTCTCGCGCGTGGCCGCGGCGCCGGTGGGGTTGTTGGGCGAGCACAGGTAAATGAGGTCGAGCGGTGCGCCGCCCACGGGCACGTCGGGCATGAAGCCGTTGGCCTCGGTGCAGGGCAGATAATGAATCCCGGCATACGCGCCGTCAGGGCCGGCCTCGCCCGTGTGACCGGCCATCACGTTGGTATCCACATAGACGGGATAAACCGGGTCGGGGATGCCGAGGACATTGCCCTCGCCGAAGATATCGAGGATGTTGCCAGTGTCGCATTTCGACCCGTCGGAAACGAAGACCTCGTCGTCGACGATGGTGAGGCCGCGGTCGCGATACATGTGTTGCGCGATGGCGGCGCGCAGAAATTCGTAACCTTGCTCGGGGCCGTAGCCTTTGAAGGTGGCGCGGTCGCCGAGTTCATCGACGGCCTCGTGCATGGCGGCGCGGGCGGCGGCGGGCAGCGCTTCGGTCACGTCGCCGATGCCGCAGCGAATGAGGCGGGCCGCGCCGGCAGGATCCGCCTGCACGAAGGCGCCGACCCGGCGGCCGATTTCGGGAAAGAGATACCCGGCTTTGAGCTTGAGATAGTTTTCGTTGAGGTAAGCCATGTGATGGGAAAAACGGGGAAGCC
>CAZQUC010000146.1:0-5980 GCA_964596095.1 uncultured Enterobacteriaceae bacterium | reverse complement strand
CGCTACGGCCTTTCATCTTGCGCGGGTCCGAACCCGGCCCACGCTCGGCTCGCTATGTTGACTCACACTGTTTTCTTCTGGCTCCGGCCCGATCTGACCGCGGATGAGCGCGCCGCTTTCGAAGCCGGCGTGCGCACGTTGCTCGACATCCCCGGCGCCTCCCGCGCGCTCATCGGCAAACCCGCCGCCACGCCCAAGCGCGAGGTCATCGATGACACTTACGACTACGCGCTGGAACTCGATTTCGCCTCACTGGCCGACCAGGACGTTTATCAGGCGCATCCCGTTCACGTCACGTTTGTCGAAACCCATAAGGACAAGTGGGAGCGGGTGCGGGTCTATGATTTTGCGTGGCTGTGACGCGGCGGAGGAGAGCCCTCAGAGAGGCGCCGTTTGGAGTGCGGACGGCTTGCCTCCGCTCTGGGTGGTGAGGGGCCTGCCCCTCGGGGCGGGAACAAATCAGCCCCCGAAGTCCTCACAGAACCTCCCTTGCCTTTTCTCTGCCTCGCCTCCGCACTGGTAAGCCGGTGATCTGAAAAGCGGAGGCAAGCCTCCGCACTCCAGATTAGTTCACCGGCGAGGTCCCCAGCCACCGCGGCCAGCTTCCACCGTGACCTCGAATGACCGGCGAAACGGATCGGGACCGCGGAACCGGGAGTGTTGGTAGGCGAAGGCCAGCGAAGCCCGGCCGGAGCCGATCACTTCGTAATGAAACTCCGCCACCGTGCCGCCGCGGGTCTTCACCAGCCGGGGTTTGCCGACGGGACGCAGGATGCCCGCCCCTTCTTGCACGGGAGCCCAATTGTGGGTGGGACGGCCTTGTGGGCGCAGCCTCACCACCAGTGTGTCGCCCCGTGACACTCGGACGCGGGAGGACGCTTCGTTTTCCGTGATCACCACGGAGCGTCCGGCGTGAGCTGGCTGGGCGCCGCCGTCGCCACCTACGCGAACCGTCACGCGGAAGTGATCGGCGGCCGAGCGGCCGAACAATCCAGCCCGGCTCAGCGCCAGCGAGACCGCGCTCGACCCGCGCCCGACAGCCTGGAAAGAGAATTGTCTTTCGCGACGGCCGCGCTCGGTCACCGGGCGGCCTTCGCTCCCGGAGGACCGGAGCACGGACCGGTCGTAGTTTTCCAGCCGCCAGCTTTGACGGCTGTGCGGATCAGGCTCCGCCACATGAATGAGCAGCGTGTCGCCCACCGCCAGCACGACCGTCTGGCCTTGGTCGCGCTGGTGCACGGTGACGGTTTTGGCGGCGGCCTCGGGAGCCGGGAGCAACGCGCCGCCCAGAACCAGGCCGAGCACGCACCAACGAAGGAGATGTTTCATAGAGATAAGATTGGAGTTCGGGTTGCGGGAGGGGAAGTGACGAAGCCTTTGCCATCCGGAAAAAGCTTCCGGAGACAAAGACGGGCGTGCCCCAGGATAATTCACACAAAGTGGTTTCGCGACCGTGGATCACAACCGCCAGGGCAGCTCGCGGGCATCCCGAAAGAGACGCCATTTTTCCTCCGGCACGTCGCGCAGGGCGAGGCGGTAGCGTTCCGCCTCGCGCGGGTCGCCGGTCGTGTCGTGCAGGAAAATGCGATGGAGCCGGTGCGAATGGCGGCGGGCGATTTCACCGTAGATCTCCGGATCCTGGTCGCCGGTATCGCCGACCAGCACCACCGGACGCCGACGCCAACGGGCGAGCAACGTCTCGATGGCGGCCAGCTTGTGCTCCAAATGGCGGTTGAACAACGCGCGCACCGTCCGCGGCTCTTTGAAGCGCAGATACTTCAAGTGCCAGGCGCCGGGCGGAAAGCCCTGCTCGCGGAGGAATTCCTCCAACGGCACGTAGAGCTGCCATGGGCTGCTGCTGACGTAATGAAAATCCGCGCCGTCGCGCGCCGCCCAGCGCCTATAGACGGCGGCCATGCCGGCGACAGGCTGGAAGGGCAGGCAGAAGGTGTTGCGTTTCAAGGCCACGCGGTCACGCACCGCCGTGTGCTTGATGGTGTCGTCGATGTCGGAGATCACCAACGGAGCGGGGCCGTCCGCATGCAGGAGCACCCGGCCGGCGAACCGCCGCGGATCGCCCTCGCTCATCACCATGGACAGCCGGATCGACTTGCGGCTCTTCCGCCACCGCGCGGACGGCAGGCGGACGGTCATGTGGAAATGCCCGTTGGGGCCGGTTTTCGGCAAGGCGAAAGTTGCGGTCCCGATCTGGACCGAGAGAGATTTGCCGCCTTCGTGGTCGGCGGTGAAATAGCCGATGCGGTGGCGAAACCGCTCGCGCTCCGCAGGCTGCAACGAGCTTTCCTTGATCCCCAGCAATTTCCGCAAGACCGACGTGCGTAAGGGCGACCGCTCCAATTCATAAATGACCCCATGCACCTCCACCGCCCATTCCTCCTCCGCCACCGGCCAGGCGGCGGTGGTGTAAAGCGTGACCGTTTCGTCGCCTTTGATCGTGGAACTCATGCGGGAAGTGTGCCGTGCCTCCGCACCTTGGCCGCGTCCGTCGCCGGCGCAAGGTGGGGCGTTTTCTTCCCGCAGAGTGCGGGTTCCATGGTCCGAGCGGTGAGGCGCCGCATCGCGGGGTTGCTTCGCGGGGTTTTCCCGCTAGGCCTTGTCGTTTGGTCTTCGTATTCGGACCGTTGATTCCACACCATGTCCACCACACCCACACCCATCACTGTCGCCGTCACCGGCGCGGCCGGTCAGATCGGCTATTCGCTCCTCTTCCGCATCTCTTCCGGCGCGCTCTTCGGGCCCGACCAACCGGTCAATCTCCACCTCATTGAAATCGAGCCCGCCCTGCCCGCGCTGCAAGGCGTGGTGATGGAACTGGACGACTGCGCGTTTCCGCTGCTCCACAAGATCACCGCGACCGCGGATCTGAACGCCGGATTCAAGGGCGTGAATTGGGCGCTGCTGGTCGGCAGCGTGCCGCGCAAGGCGGGGATGGAGCGCAAGGATCTGCTGACGATCAACGGCAAAATCTTCACCGGCCAAGGGCAGGCCATCCAAAAAAACGCCGCCTCGGACGTGCGCGTGCTCGTGGTGGGCAATCCCTGCAACACCAACTGTCTCATTGCCCAGCGCAACGCGCCCGATGTGCCCGCGGAGCGATTTTTCGCCATGACGCGCCTGGATGAAAACCGCGCCAAGACGCAGCTCGCGCAAAAAGCCGGCGTGCCGGTGAGCGAGGTGACCAATCTCGCGATCTGGGGCAATCACAGCTCGACGATGTATCCCGATTTCGCCAATGCGAAGATCGGCGGCCGGCCGGTCCCGGAGGTCATCACCGACCACTCCTGGCTGGAAGGCGACTTCATCTCCACCGTGCAGCAACGTGGCGCAGCCATCATCAAGGCGCGCGGCCTCTCCAGCGCCGCCAGCGCCGCCAATGCCGCCATCGACACCGTGCGCAGCCTCGTCACCGACACGCCGGCCGGCGATTGGAACAGCGTGGCGGTTAATTCCGACGGCAGCTACGGCGTGGAAAAAGGTCTCATCACCAGCTTCCCCATCCGCGCCACCGGCGGCGCGTGGGAGATCGTCCAAGGCAATCCGCTCAGCGAATTCAGCCGTGCGAAAATCGAGGCAACCCTCAACGAGTTGCGCGAAGAACGCGACGCCGTGAGCGAATTGCTGCCGCAATAGTCTCGCGCTGTGCGGACTCATTGTTGGGAGCGGCCGGCCAGCCGCTCTTCGCATGGAGAAAATCGCTTTTCGTCACTGAAACAAATTGGCAAAATGTTCAGAAAATGGTTGATTATGGGTGGGATGGCCGTAAATATACCCATATGAAAACGACATTGGAAATTGACGAAGGGAAGCTCGAAAAAATCATGAGGCTGATGAGCTTCAAAACCAGAAAGGACGCCGTGGATTGGGCGCTCACGGAGGCCGAGCGGCTGGCCGTGATGGAAAACATCAAAGCCAACCCCTGGAGTGCCGACGTGCTCCGGGAGGGCTATGATGACGACTATGCCGAAATGATGCTCAGAAGAAGAGATATCAGATCGGGCAACGCGGAATAACCTACCTTTTCATGTTATGATTGAAGGCCCTATCATGGTGGACTCCGCCATTATCATCGACCGGTTGCGACGCGGAGCCGACATCCGGCAGGAATTGGTTCCCTATTTGGCCTCCGGCTCACTCTACAATTGTGGCGTGATCCGGGCCGAGGTGACACGCGGGTTCAAAAGCCTGCGGCTCAAGGTGGAAATGACCGCGTTTTTCGACATCATTCCGGAAGTGCCGACGACGGCGAAGCTCTGGCGGGAGGCGGCGGAACTGGCCTGGTTCATGGACCGCACCGCCGGAGGGCACCGTCCGCTGACCGACCTCGTCATCGCCAAGTGCGCGCTCCAAGTGGGCGCGACGCTGGTTTCTCCCGACGGGCATTTTGAGGACATCATCGGCCTCAAGGTCGCGCCGGCGTTGCCTTGAGCGTCCGCCAACCGCCGCGGGATCACGGCTTGGGCAGCGCCGATGACGGCGCGTTTTCCACACGGTGGCGCACATCGGCCGGGTGACGCCAGTGGGCGCCATCGCGCAACGTGACGGTGAGGTCGAATTGCGGCGGCAGGACGCCGTTGGCGGCGGGTAGCGGGTAAAGATGCAACTCCAGCGCGGCGACGGATTTTCCTGACGCGAAAGACACATCGGGATAGCCGCTATCGTCGCGGTCGGCGAGCACGGCATCGGTCAGAGTGTCGAAGCGTCCATCGCCGTCGGCATCGACCGCGAGCAGTTTCCGGCCGGCGGCGTCGGAAGTCACTTCATACAATTCGACCCGGCATGGCAGGCTGGTGCTGGGCAGCAAATCCTGCACGGAGGCGGGCGGGTCGCCGCGATGATAGACCTCCATGTAAACAGGCACGGTGAGCAGCGGGCTGAGGCGAACGTGACTGGCGTTCGCCGCAGTCGTGCCGTCCAGATCGCGCGCGCGCTCGAAGAGGAATTGCGCGGTCGCGGTCTGGCGTTGCGCGCCGCTTTGCCACGTCGCGGTGATGCCACGCCGGGCGAGGCGCGGTGGCGTGTTGGGCTCGACTTCGAGGGTCACGACGCGAATTTCCCCCGGCCGCAAGGTCAGCCGGCGTCCCTGCGGCACGGAGGCGGTGGCCGCGCCACTCGCGGAGGCCGGGAAGACGAAGGTCGCGGTTTCGCCGGCACCGGATGACGTCCACTCTCCCAGCACGAGATCGCCCCCGTCCAGCAGCAGCGTCCCGGTGACCGGCGACAGCGTGGCGTTGGCCAGATAAAGCCGCGCGCGCGCCACTTCATGGCTGGCGACCTGAGTGGTGGTCGCCAGCGGCTGGAGCGAGACTTCCGGCTCCGGGGCGGCCGGGTCATCGGCGGCGAGCGCGAGCCAAGCTTCGGCTTGCCGCGCCAAATGCTCCTGGCCCAGCGTCCGGCGGAGTTGCGCCAGCCGCGCCAAGGCCCGGTGGGCCGTCAATTCATCCGGCGGCGTCGCCGAAAGCGCGAGGGTCCACGCCCGCTCGAACCACGTGGCGGCGGTGAGGGATTCGCCCGAGGCCAGCCGCCATTCGGCCAGCGCCTCGCTCAGTTCCGCCTCGCCCGCGGCTTGGCCGGTCTGGCGGGCCAAGGCGATCGCTTCCCCCAACTCGCGTCCCGCGAGAGAGGTGTCGCCCGCCCGCGTGAGCGCCCGGCTGCGGGCCGCCAGCGCGTGGAATTGCAGATCGAGCCGGCCCGCTTGCAGCGCCTCCGCCGCCAGGGCGGCCAGTTGAGACGCGGCCGCCGTCGCGTCGTCGGCCTCCAACGCGGTCTGCACCCGTGTTTCAAATGTTTCCTTCTCCACGCCCCACGCCGCACCGGTTCCGATCCCCCACAGGACCGGACCAAAAACAAGCGCCGCGAGCAAATGGAAAATCTTCATGAAGAAAGCAGGCCGGAACAACTCTCCGGATACCTTGAAACTCTGAAACTAAGCGCGGGTTGCGCTTTTGCCGAGAGAAATCTC
>CAZQUC010000145.1:0-9980 GCA_964596095.1 uncultured Enterobacteriaceae bacterium | reverse complement strand
CCGCCGCGCGCGGCGGACGCTGTCCCTGGTTGAGGAACCGGCGCACATTGGCATATCCCGCCGTATCCACGTCGATGGAGAAGGTGGACAGCGGCTCGCTCGCCACTGCGGTGAAGGGGTTTTCCGGGATCTCGTCGTAGGCTTCGGTGGAAGACTCCAGTTGGCGGCGGGGGAGGATTTCCGCCTCCGTGCTGGTTTGGATGACGACGCCTCTGCTGGCAGGGGCCTCGGTTTTGGTTTTCTCATCCCTCAACGCGGGGAGAGCGCCCGTGACGGCCGCGATGGCGGGGCCGGCTGGCTGGCTGGAGGAGACGGGGGCGGGGGCGGGGGCTGGCGTTTTAGCGCGAGTCTTGCTCTCCGCAGCCAACAATGACTCGCTTGTTGGCTCAGCCGGTGGCACGCTGGAGGTGACGCCTGCCATAGGTGTTCCGTGAGCAGTGGCGGCGGACTCTTCTTGACTTGGCCACAAGGAAACGCGAGGCGTGCCTGCCAAGGTGATTTCCGGAGCACCCTTTCGCGTAGATAGGTTGACTGAGGGCTCATTCAGTTCCAGTGCCTCTTGTAAGGGATCGACCTTGCTATCCACTCCGGCCAACACATGGTGGATCGGACTTTCCGCAGCCTCCCTCAAATTGCTTCTGTCATCATGAGGAGCATTGCCGTCGATGACAGAATAAGGCTCGTCCGCCCCCCGGACCCCGGTGCTATCTTCCAAGCTGCTGGAAACTCCCGAATAAGGGCGCACCTCCATCGTGGTCTTCGCCGCATACCGCTCCGCACGATCGAGGAATCCGCCGCCCCACAGCGCGAGCACAGCCGCGGCCGCGCCCATGCTGCCGTAGAGAAGGAGGCGTGAGCGGCGCCCTTGAGGGAACGCGATAACATGGGCTGAGGGAGCGGCTCCACTGAGTTGGCGGGTCAATTCCTCGCGTTGCTCGGCGGTCAACTCCGCCTCTTCGCCGACGGCCTCATGCAAGAGGGCGCAAAAGGCACGGGTGTCTTCGGCGAAGCCTCGGGCGTCGGGGGTTTCCGCGAGCGTGGTGTTGAGGGCCTCGCGTTCTTCGCGGGGCAGCTCGTCCAGCGCCCAGGCGGTGAGTTTGGCATGGAAATCGTCATTCATGGCAGTGGAAAGTTAGGTTTCGGAAAATCGGAAAAATTCGGAGAGCGGGGTGGAGGAGAGATCAGGCATTGAGGCGCTGCCATTGGGCGCGCAGGGATTGGACGGCCTGGTGGATGAGCCACCCGATATTGCTTTGGCTGAGGCCGGTGGCGGCGGCGATTTCCTGATAACTCAGGCCGGCGTGGAATTTCAATTGAATGACCTGTCGCTGTTTCTCTGGCAGTTGGCCGATGAGGTCGCGGATCTGCCGGGCGGTTTCCTTTTCATGCAGGGCCTCGTCGGGCGAGTCGGTGGCGGAGGGGGTGTGGTCGAGGATGGCGGTGTCCATGGGCACGAAGCGTGAGTGTTTGCGGTGGAGGTCGATGACGCGGTTTTTGCAGACGGTGAAGAGCCACGGGGCGAGAGCTTCGATGGCCTCGGCGCTCGTGGAGGCCGGGCCGGCCCGCCGCGGGTCGCGGCTCAGTTTGATGAACGTGTCCTGCACCGCATCGCGGGCCTGCTCAAGATCGCCACAGAGGCTGAGGGCGTAGCGCACCAGCGGACGCTCGAAGCGCGCGAGCGCGGCCAGCAGCCAGGCGTGAGGGGATTCTTGGGGCAGTTCCGACATGGGTGGCGTGGACGGTTCGCGGGGCATGACGACAGGGAACGCACTTTCTTGGAAAATTTTGCGGAAATTTTTTCACCAGTCGAAACACGGGGTCGTATTAGGGGCGGAGTTCAGGCCCTCCGAAGAGAATTCCATTGTGAGGCCCAAGCGGAATTTTTAAGCTTTCCCTGTCGGACAACCCGCGCCTCGCGCGGCGCGGTGCCGGCATTCCAAACCCACGCATTCCCCCGATCTTCAACCCCACACCCCCGTGAAACCTGCACCCATGCTCTGGGCCGCCCTTGGCTGGCTGGCCGTCACCCCCATCCTCTGCTCACAGACCGTCAGCATCAATTTCGTCGATGCCGATGGCGTGGACGATCTGCTGCCGGAAGAAGAGGCCGGCAATCCCGACGTGGTAGGCGGTTTTGTCGCCAACTGGAACAATACCAGCGGCGTCTCCGGCGGCATCGCCGAGCTGCAAACCCACACCGGAGACACCACCGGGATCGAGTTGGACTGGGTGTGCAACAATCTCTGGCGGCTGCCGGCCGCGATCGAAAACGGGGAAAATCTCGGCTCGGCGTCGGGCTCGCCCGGTGACGGCGCGGCCAATACCAAGATGATGAAGGGGTATCTGGATACCACGGAGACCTCGGTTACCACCATTGATGTGCGCGGGCTGGCGGCGGTCTTCCCCAATGGCTACCGCGTGGCTTTGTATTTTGACGGCGACAATGGCGGCAATTGGCGCACGGGCGTCTATTCCATTTTGTCCAGTGGCGTCACGGTGTGGACCGGGACGGGCGAGGACTCGGAAAACGTCACTTTCAACGGGGGTTACCTCGATCCCGCGCCCGCCATCCAAAACGCCAATCCGAACGGGATTTTCCAAATGCCGGCGGCGGGCGGCACGGGCAATTTGGAATGGCCGCAGGAGTTGAACAACAGCGAGGGCAATTTTTTCCTCAGCACCGAGCTGTCGGTGGATGTGATCCAGATCACGGCGACGCCGGGCAACGCGCAGCGCGCGCCGCTCAACGCCATCCAGTTCATCGCCGCCCACGATGACGACGGCGACGGCATTCCCAATGCGTGGGAGGAGGAGCATGACCTGGATCCGAACAACGCGGCGGATGCCGCTCTCGATCCCGATGGCGACGGATTGACCAATTTGCAGGAATTCCGCCGCGGCACCGATCCGCAGAATCCCGACACCGATGGCGACGGCTTGTCCGATCTGGTGGAAACCGCCACCGGCACCTTCGTGAGCGCGACCGATACCGGCTCCAGCCCGCTCACGGCCGACACGGATGGCGACGGCTATACCGACAGCTACGAGGTGGCGCATTCCTCCAATCCCACGCTGGATTCCAGCACGCCCGCGGTTGTTTCCGACAAGGCGATCAACATCAACTTCAAAGGCGGCACGGATGCCTTGCCGGACGGGCACGAGGTGACGGGCACGGCGGGCTTCATTCCCTCCGCCCACTGGAACAACGTCTCCGATTTCGCTACGCCAACAGGTCGCGCCACGGACCTCGTCGATTCCGACGGCACGGCGCAGACCGGCACAACCGTGGACTGGACGGCCAACAACACCTGGCTGGTCAGCGCCGATCCGGCAGCCGACGGCAATGGCGCGTTACTGGGCGGGTATCTGGATACGACCGACGCCTCGACCACCACCGTCACCGTCACCAACATTCCCTACCGGAATTATCTGGTCTATGTTTATACCGACGGCGATGCCACCGGGCGCTACGGCACCTACACGGCCAAAGCCTTCGGAGAGGAAACACTGACCCGAACCCAGGCGCGGGACAACGCAAACTGGCCGGTGGCGGCGGGCGGCGGGGAATTTGCCCAAGCCGGGGAAGACGGCGCGGCAGGCAATTACGTGCTTTTCCGCGGCGTGACCGGTGGCACGCTGGTTGTGACGGCCACGCCCGCGGGCGGCTTCCGCGCGCCGATCAATGGGATCCAGATTGTCGGGGCGCAGGATGCGGACAATGACGGCCTGCCCGATGCGTGGGAGACGCTTTACGGTCTCAATCCCAATAGCAACGCCGATGCGGCCACCGACCTCGACAGCGACGGCCTGAGCAATCTCAACGAATTCCTGCTGGGCACGAGGCCTGATCTCAACGACTCCGACGGCGACGGTCTGCTTGACGGCGTGGAAACCGGCACGCGCGAATACGTCAGCCCGACCAACACGGGCAGCAGCCCGCTCATCGTGGACACCGACGGTGACGGTCTGCCCGACGGCGAAGAGGTGAACGCTTCCGCGAGCCGGCCCTTCCTCACCAATCCCAATCTCCGCGATACCGACGGCGACGGTTTCGGCGACGGCTTCGAATACACCGTGGCCGGCAGCAACCCGACCTCGGCCTCCAGCCCCGTGCCGGAAGCTGTGCGCAGCCTGGGCATTTGTTTCGTATCGTCCGCGCAGACAGGGCTGGCGCCCGGTCCCGACGACTACGCGGGCTATTATCCGAACTTCCAACGGAACTGGAATGTGACCAACGTGCTGGTTTCCGGCACCGATGTGGAGGGTGACATCAACTCCATCGCCTCCCCCGAGCCGGGTGTGCTGGTGGATGACCAAGGCAACCAAACGGTCGTCACCCTCGCGTGGACGACCGACGTCACTTATGCCACCACCAACGGCGCCAATACACCCCAGGCCCTGCTGATGAGCGGGTATCTGGATGAAACCGACGCCGAAGGCAACGTGACGATCGCACTCGGTGGCATTCCCTATGCCACCTACGATGTCGTGGTGTATTTCGGCAGCGATGGCAACGGCCGCACCGGCAGCATTTACAGCCCGACCTCCGGAGAGGAATTCTTCTACATCACCAATTCCAATCGGGTCGATTTCCTCGCCGATGATTTCGTGCTGACCGAGGCCCTCGAAGCCGCCGGCGCGCCCGCCGCCAATGTGTGCGTCTTCCGCGGCCAAACGTCGGCCACGTTCGAGTTGGAGGTCCATCGCGGCAGCAACAACAGCGGCATCCACGCGGTGCAGGTCGTGGATCGCTCGGCGGTGGCGGCTCCAGGGTTCAAGGTCACCGCGGTGTCCTTTGCCGAGGCCACCCGCACGCTCACGCTGCAATGGGAGTCCGAAGCCGGCGCGACCTACACGGTCCAACGCTCCACCAGCCTGAAAGCCGGCGAGTGGGCCACGCTCGACGCCAATGTCGCCTCCGGCGGCGCGAGCACGTCCTTCAACGATCCGAACCTGCCCGCCGCGCAAACCCAGTATTTCTACCGCGTGTTGCACAACCCGTGATTTACCACCGGGATAAGACTCGGGGTGGACGAGCGTCCCCTCGATTCCTGCGCCGGTGGATGGTGCCGCGTTCCCCGCGCTTGCGTGGAAACGCGAGGCTCTTGCCATCCAGACTTCCGTTGGATGACGTGGCGTTCCCTATGCTTACGAGGCAACATGAGGCTCTTCGCCAGCGCCACCATCAAGGCTCCTCCGGTGGATGGCGGAGCCATCTCAGCCACAGCAGCCGGGGGTTGAGCGCAGCGACACCCCCGGTTTGGCGACGACAAAGAATTCGATCCCGAAGGGATCGCAGCCCGCTCTCCACGGAGAAGAATGACGGGGCCGGATCGCCCTCTTTTTGCTGAGATCCCTCCGGGATCGAGACATGATGGGAAACCGAACCGGGGGTATCGCTGCGCTCAACCCCCGGCTGCTGTGGCTGGCATGGCTTCGCCATGACCTGCGGCCTTGGACCTTGGACTTCGTGCCTTGGACTTGCGACTTGCACCTCGGCCCTCCATTGCAAAGCCTCCTTCCTCGCGGTGCCCCGGCACTGTCCGCTCCGGCTCGGTTGTCACGTTGCAGAGAGCCAAGACTTCCCTTGCCACCACGAGGCAAGCGAAGGAGTCTTGCCGTAGTGCGGCCGCCGGCTCGCGGTGGGGTTTTCCGCCTCGGCCCGCCGTCCGCCACGCTCCTTTCACAACCCGATCCAGCCATGTTCGAACTCGTCAAAAAAAGCATCTATGTCAGCCTCGGGCTGGCCAGTCTGACCAAAGATAAATTGCAGCAGCTCGCCACCGATGTGAGCAAGGAGGCGAAGTTGACCGAAGAGCAGGGGCGCGCGTTTCACGCCGAACTCCAGCAGAAAGTCACCGAGTCCCGCAAGGAATTGGAGGACGCCATCGACCGGCGCATCGACCACGCGCTGGTGCAGCTCGGGATCGTCAAGGCGGGGGTCAAGGATCTCGCGGGCCGCACGACCGATGCTCTGCAAAGCGTGGTGGACCGCCGGGTGGACGCGGCGCTGGAGCGGCTGAAGGTCGCCCGGATCGAGGACGTGGAGGCCCTGGCGCGCCGCGTCGAATTGCTGGAGCCCAAAGCGGAGTAAGCCCGACCTCATGGCCTTCCGCCTCGACCTCAACCCCCTCGCCCGCCCGCAGCGCGATCTCGGCCGCGTCACCGAGATCGTGAAGGTGCTGGTGCGTTACGGCCTGGCGGATTGGATGCGGCCGCTGCCCTGGGGGCCGTTGCAGGATTTTTTCAAGAACCGCGAAGGCGAGGCCATCGCCCACATGCCGGTGCCGGAGCGCCTGCGCCTCGCGATGACGGAGCTGGGGCCGACCTTCATCAAGCTCGGGCAGATGCTCAGCACGCGGCCCGATCTCGTCGGCCCGGAGCTGGCGGGCGAGCTGACCGCGCTGCAATCCGACACGCCCGCCGACCCGCCCGAGGCGGTCCGGCAGATCATCATTGAAGACCTCGGCGCGCCGCCGGAGGAAGTTTTCGCGACCTTCGAACCGGAAGCCTTCGCTTCCGCATCCATCGCCCAGGTGCATGGCGCGATTTTGCGAACGGGCGAATCGGTGGTGGTGAAAGTGCGCAAGCCGGGGATCAGCCGCAAGATCGCCGCCGACCTGTCGATCCTCGCTTGGCTGGCGGAGCTGGCCGAGAACCACGCGCCGCAGGTCAAGAATTACCAGCCGCGCGAAGTGGTGCGGCAATTCGAGCGCTCGCTCCAGCACGAGATGGATTTCAACCACGAGCGGCGGAATCTGGAAGCCTTCCTCCGCCATTTCGCGGATGATCCCACGGTGCATTTTCCCCGTCCGTGGTCCGCCTTTTCCAGCCGCCGCGTGCTGACCATGGAGCGGCTCGAAGGCATTCCCGGCAATGATGCCGCTGCGCTGCATTCCTCCGGCGCCGATCTCAACGCCTTCGCCCTGCGCGGCGCGAATCTGTATTTGTCGATGATCTTCCGCGATTCCTTCTACCACGCGGATCCGCATCCCGGCAATCTCATGCTCCTGCCCGGCGGTGTGGTCGGCGTGCTCGATTGTGGCATGACCGGACGGCTCGACGAGCGCCTGCGCGACGAAATTGAAAACCTCCTCCTCGCCGTCGCGCAGTCCGATCCACTTTCGCTCGCCGCCGCGGTGTCGCGTCTCGCGGCCTCGCCCGGCGAAGGCAGCCGCGAGCAATTGCTGGCCGAACTGACCGAATTCGTCGGCGACCACGCCTCGCGTCCGCTCAACGAGATCGAACTCGGCCCCGCGCTCAACGACCTCACCGGCATCATCCGCCGGCAGCATCTCACGCTGCCCGCCAGCGTCTCGCTGCTGCTGCGCACGCTAGTGCTGCTCGATGGCACCGCGCAATTGCTCAGCCCGCGCTTCAGCCTCGCCGCCGTCGTCCAACCGTATTACCGCCAGGCCCTCGGCCGCCGCTTCGCCCCGCGCCGTCTCCTCCTCCGCCTTCAGCGCAACTATCGCGACTGGGACGCTCTCATCCAGACCCTGCCCAACGACCTCAACGAAGCCGTCACCCGGCTACGCTCGGGCAAATTCCAGGTCCACCTCGACCACCGTCATCTCGACCCCGTCGTCAACCGCCTCGTCCTCGGCATCGTCGTCGCCTCGCTCTTCCTCGGCTCGTCGCTGCTGTGGAGCATGAAGGCCCCGCCCTTGCTCTTCGGCGTCTCCATCTTCGGCGCCGCGGGCTACCTCGTCGCTGTCTGGCTCGGCTGGCGCCTCTTCCGCTCCATCAAAAAATCCGGCGATTTCGATTCGCGAGACGAGTGAGAGAACCAATGACCAATGTCAAAGGACAAAGGTCCAAGGAAAAGCCAAGGCCCAAAAGTCTCCCTTTGGTCCTTGGTCATTGGATGATGGTCATTCTCTGGACCTTTGTCCTTTGACATTGGTCATTGACCCCACGGCTCACTTCTTGATCCGGATGCTCGTCACGGACTCCATGATCACGCTGATCATCATATACGCCACCATGCCGACGAGGATGGCCATGAAGATGGTGACGATATGCGGGATCATCGCCTGGAGGCGTTCGATTTTTTTGGTAAGCTCCTTGTCGTAGCGCTCGGCCGTGCGGCGCAGGGCCAGCGGCAGATCTCCGGTTTGCTCGCCGACGGTGATCATGTCCGTCATCAACGGCGGGAAGAAACCGACACGCTTGAGCGCCTTCGAGAGCGAGCCGCCCTCGCCGACCATGGCGATGACGCGGCTCAGCAATCCGTTCACGTAAATATTCTGCGTGGCATCGCGGGAGAGCTCCAGCGCGCGCAGCAACGGCAGGCCGTTGTCCACAAGATTGGCCAGCGTTTCGAGGAATTGGACGAAGAACCGCCCGGTCAGAATCGGCCCGACCATCGGCAGGCTCAGCCGCACGCGGTCCCAGCCGGGCCGGTATTTTTCCGAAGAAGTCACCTTCTGGAAAACAAAGAGCACGCTCGCAATGACGAAGAGGATGGCCCACCAGTATTGTTTGAAGAAGTCGCCCACGCCGATCATGAATTGCGCGGGCAGCGGCAGTTCCTTGCCGGAGCTTTTCAACAGGCCGGCCAGTTGCGGCACGAGGAAGGTGACGAAGAGCGCGGAAACCAGGATGCCCGCCGTGAAGAGGAAGGCGGGGTAAATCAGCGCGGTGATGACGCTGGATTGCAGATCCGCCAGCGATTTCAGATACTGCGCCTGGCGTTTCAGGATCACACCGAGCGCGCCGGAGATTTCCCCCGCCGCCGCCATCGAGCAATACAACTCCCCGAAGCTCGGCGAAGCCGCGCGCAGCGAGGAGGAAAAACTCGCCCCGTCGCGCACGCGCTGGCGGAGATTGGTCGAGATCGTTTTGAGCGGGCCGAGCTCGTCCCGGCTTTCCATGATCTTGAGCGCCGGCTCCAGTTGCAGCCCGGCGCTGAGCAGGTCGCTGAGTTCCTCGGTGAAGAGCACGACCTGCTTGCGGTTGAGCCGCACCGGCCCTTTGGCCGCGTCGGCGTCCGCCTTGGCCTTCGCCTTGCTGTCCGGCGTGCGGAGCAGGTCGGCGGCGGATTTCTTCGCCGCGGCCACCTTGGAGGCGGGAGTGGGGGCGGACGGGGCGGCCTTTTTGGCCTCCGCTTTGGCGGGTTTTTCCACCGGCGGAGCAGCCACCGCGGTGGCGGCACCTTTCGCCGCGGCAGGCGCGGCGTCGTCACGCACCTGCAGGGAGACCGGCTGCAAGCCGCTCCGGTCGAGGCGGCGCATCGCCTCGCCTCGGTCATTGGCGGTCAGCTCGCCTTTGGCCAGCGAGCCGTCGGGTTTCAAAGCACTATAGGCGAAAGTCGGCATCGGCCAGATTGGACAGCGTGGGAGCCCGAGTGTTCACTCGGCGAGAGCGCGCGTCAAAACTTTGGCACGTTTTTTTCGCGCGCCTCTGGAGTAAAATGCCCGCGGAGCGGGTATTCCTGGGTCTATGACTACGAGCCCCCCCTCCATCGCGCACTCGCAAGCCGCGCTGTGCTGCCAGGGGCAGGGACCAGTGCTCTGTGCGCCAGGGTTTTAACTCGCTTTCTCAGCACCCTGCCCACCGTCTGCGCGCTGATGCTCTCCACCAGTTGCCGGCGCACCAGATGATCTCGGCGGCAACGCCGGTGCTTTTTACCGCTCAGCGGCCTCGAGATACTCGTGCATCCGGTTCTTGGCGACCGCAGGTGAAGGAGCGTGCTGTCCCAAATCCTCAAACTCGTCCATTTTTCCTTGCCTCCGGCATACGTGCGGACATAGTGGCGCCCGTTCAAATGCTTGTAGAGGAACCTCTCCTCCATGGAAGTTCAGACGCTGCTCGGTTCAGCGCTCGTTTTCATGGAGGGTCATTTGCTCGCAAACCGTAGAAACGGATCGTATAAAAATCAGGTCCGCCAAAAGCGATTTGTCACAAATAGTCAAAAACCAACAAAGGAAGGGTGGCTGAGTGGTTGAAGGCACCTGACTCGAAACTGAAAAAGGCGG
>CAZQUC010000144.1:0-9998 GCA_964596095.1 uncultured Enterobacteriaceae bacterium | reverse complement strand
GGTGATCCATAAGGCGGCGAGGAGGAGGGTGACGCCGAAGGTGGTGGCCTTGGTCAGGGCATGCGCGCGACAGAGCGTGTCACGAAAGCGCACCACGCCGATGGCGGCCAGCAGCATGACGGTCGAGCCGCTGAGCAGCAGGAGGCTGATGAGAATTTCGCGGATCATGATTCGGAAGCGGCCTCCTTATCCGCCGGTGTGTCGGGTGGGGGCGGGGCGCTCTCCCCTTGTGGTCTCAGCGCCCGCTTTCTTTCCCGCCAGGCGGCGCTGGAGGCGCGTTGACGCGGGATGACGGTGTGGAGGTAACAGACGAAGGCGATGCTGCCCATGAAGCCGAGCAGGGAAAAGATCATGATGATTTCGATCAACAAGTCGCTTTTCCAGCGGATGGAGAGCAGCACCATCATGCCGATGATGCAAACGGAGGCCGAGTCGTAGGCAATGACGCGATCCAGCACCCGGGGGCCGGTGATGATGCGCCAGAGCGCCAGCAAGGCGGCGCAACCCAGGATCACAAAGCAGATGGAAAGGGTGATTTCGATCATCGTGTGATCGCCAGCAGGCGTCGTTTCAGGGTTTCGTTGATTTGTTGTTCCAGCGTCTCCGCCTCCACGGCGGGGAAGGAATGCAGCACGAAGCGCCCTTCGCCGGTGCGATCGGCCACCGTGGTGCCGGGCGTGAGATTGATGAGATACGCCAGTAGCACGGTTTCGGCCGGCGTCAGATCGCGGGCGTCATAAATGGTGAAATTGCCGCCTTGCGTGCCGATGCCGGGTTTCAGGCACAGCTTGGCCATGCTCACGTTGCTGCGGGCCACGTCGCGCAGGAAGTGGCCGGCGAAGGCAAGGAGGGCCAGCACCCGGCGCACGTAGTCCTCGCACCGGAGCACTTTCTTGAAAACCCACAGCAGGAGGAAGCTGGCGACGCCCCCGATGAAAAACCCGCCCAACGTGGTGTGGCCGTGCAGGAAGCTCCACACCAAGGCGATGAGCAGATGCATGAGCAGCGCCTTCACCGGTCACCTCCTTTGCCGATGACGCCGAGCACGCTGTCGCGGTAGATCGATTGGTCGAGCAGGCTTTCGGCGGCCTGGGTGGAAAGCCGCAGGAAGAATCCGGCATTGAGGCCGATGGTCAGCGAGATGGCGGCCATGACGCCGACGACAAAAGTCATGCCGTGCAGCGAGCTTCGGGGCAACGTGGCGGCGGTTTCGTCGGGGACGGCGGCTGGCTTCCAGAAGGCGTTCAGCCAGATTTTCATCATGCTGACCATGGTGAAAAGGGAAGCCAGCAAGGCGGCGACCGCCAGCCAGTATTGTTGCTCCCGCAGACTCTCCGCGACGATGATGAATTTCCCCCAGAAGCCGCTCAACGGCGGGATGCCGGCGAGGGAGAAGGCCTGGACCATGAACAACCCGCCGAGCCACGGCGCCGTCTTCCACAGGCCGCCCATGCGTTCGAGATGATCGGTGCCGTTGCGGAAAAACGCCACCCCGCCGATGAGGAACAGCGAGGACTTCACGATGATGTGGTGGATGACGTAAAAGATGCACGCGGTGATGGCCAGCGGGGTGAAGAGGCCGATGGCCAGCAGCATGTAGCCGATCTGGCTGACGATGTGGAAGGACAGGATGCCGCGCACGAAATGGCGCGAGATGGCGCCGAGCACGGCCAGCACCATGGTGAGGCCCGCCAGCCAGGCCAGCACGATGTGCACGCGATCCAGGCTGTGGGGGAAGACGGTGCAAAGCATGCGCAGCAGCACGTAAACGCCCACCTTGGTGAGCATGCCGGAATACAGCGCGGCCAGCGAGTAAGGCAGAATGGGGTAGCTGTTGGGCAGCCAGTAATAAAGCGGAAAGACCCCCGCCTTGATGCCGAACACGACCATGAGCAGCACCACCACGAGCGGCACCGCGAAGCTGCCTTCCATGGCGGCGGCGCGCTCCGAAATCTGCGCGAGGTTGAGGGTGCCGAAGACCGCGTAGGCGAGCCCGGCGGAGATGAGAAAGATGCCGCTGCCGAAGATGTTGACCGCGAGGTAGGGAAAGGCCTCTTTGATGTGACGGTCGTTGGCCTCCAGCGTGAGCAGGGCGTAGGAGGCCACCAGCATGATCTCGAACGCCACGAAGAGATTGAAAAGATCGCCGGTGATGAAGGTGAGGTTGATGCCCGCGACCAGCAGCTGGGTGAGCGGCAGGCGCAGCGGGTGCTCCATTTCCACGTCGAGCTCGAAGTAGCTGAACGTGACACACGCCAGCGCCACCACGGTGGAAAGACAGAGCATGATGGCGGCGAGGCCGTCGATGACCAGCGCCACGCCCAGGGGCGCGCTCCAGCCACCGAGCACCTGCACGAGCGGCGTGGACCCCACGGTGCGCGCCGCCAAGTAAAGCGCCAGGATGACCTGCGCCGCGGCGGAGACGGCCACCAGCCGGCGGCGCCACGACGCCACGCGGCCGCCGAACAGGCAGACCAGCGCCGTGACGAGCGGCAGGACAAAGGGCCAGATGACCGGGCTATTCATCATCCTCCTCGGGTTTGAACATTTTTTCGATGTCGATGGTCTTCGCGTCGAGGATGATGCGATACAGCAGCATGACCAGATACACCGTGAGTCCGAAGCCGATGACAATGGCGGTGAGCACCAGGGCCTGCGGCAACGGATCGACATAATGGATGACCCCCTCCTCCACGATCGGCATGGCGCGGTCCCGCGGCGCGCCGGACATGGAGAGAATGAAGAGATTCCCCGCGTTCGAGAAAATCACGAAGCCGAACAGGATGCGGATGAAGTTCCGCTGCAGCAGCAAATAGGTGGAGATGGTGAACATCACGCCCACCAGCAAGGCGGTATCAAGTTGCATCGTCGCCCTCCTTTCGATGTCTCTCGATTTCTTCAATCGGTTCTTCGATCATGGAAGCGTAAAGCGCGTGCTCCTCCGGCGAAAACGGCGGGAGCCCGGCGGTCGAGCGGACGAGGACGACGACCAGCTTCACCGTCATGCCGCTGACGAGGAGAAAGACGCCGGCATCGAACAGCAACGGCGTGCCGAGATGCAGCTCCCCGAACAACGGCACTTGGTGAAAGTGCCATTGGTATTGCGTCAGGAACTCGCGGCCCGCCACCACGGGGAGCAGCCCGCTGCCGAGGGCGATGGCGACGCCCAGCACGGCGAGGCGCATCGGGTCCACGGGCATCTGTTTGCGCAAGAGGCTCCAGCCTTTGGCCAGTCCCAGCAGGATGAAGGAGGTGCCCGTCATCAGCCCGGCGATGAAGCCGCCCCCGGGCAGATTGTGGCCGCGGAACAACAGGTAAAGGGAGACGATGTTCACCAGCAGGAACACCATCTGGATGGACGCGCGCAGCAGGAATGAGTCGGGCGTGCGGATCATGGCAATTTCCTCCTTCCCAACAAGAAGCCCGGCGGGGCATACGCGGAGGCTTTGCCGTCATGCCGGCTGCTGCGGCGGTAACGCACCAGCAAGGCCATGCCCGCGAGGGTGGCGATGAGCAGCACGGTGATCTCGCCCATCGTGTCAAAGGCGCGGAAGTCCACCAGGATGGTGTTGACCGCGTTGGCGCCTTCCGCCAACGGCTGGGAGGCTTGCAACATCACCGGGCCGACGGGTTCATCATGGCGATGCAGGTCCGCGAACAACACCAGCAAGGTGGTCATCGCGCCCATGCCGAGCGAGAGAGTGGCGCGCAGCACCTGCGAGGCGTTCCAGCGAAATTCAAAGCGCGTGCCGGTGCGCGAGCCGGTAGAGAAACGGGAGGCCAGCACCAGCACCAGCACCACGGAGGCGGATTCCACGAGGATCTGCGTCATGGCCAGATCCGGCGCCCGGTAGAGCACGAAATAGAACGTGAGAAAGAAGCCGGAAACGGACAGCGAGATCAATTGCGCGGTCCAACGGCGCAACCGCAACACGCCGATCAGACCGAGGGTGACCATCACCCCGGTGAGCGCGCGCCAGGGATCGACGTCCCACGGCAGCTCGCCCAGGCCGGCCAGTTCGCCCAGGTTGAGGGAAACGGAGCTGAAGAAGATGACCAGCAGGGTGAAGATCACGATCGGCAGATAAGCGGGCGGCCAATCGGCCCGCAGCGCGAGCGTGAGCTTTTTGGAGGCCGTGCTCAATCCATCCACGCCTCGGTCGAAGAAATGGTCAAAGCGCAGCCGCACGGGGATGATAGCTCCCCGCCAGTGTTGGCGTTGCCGCACGACATACAGCGTCACGCCGGCGCCGATCGCCACGGCGCTGATCAGCAGTTCGACGGTGAAGCCATGCCAGAGATGAAGGGAGGACCGGTCGGCGGCATGAAGACCGGGCACTTGCAGCTGGTCGAGTAACGAACCCAACACGCCGGGAACGATGCCGAAGCCGAGGGCCAACGCGGCCAGCAACAGCGGGGGGAGTTGCAGCCAAAGCCCTGGTTTGTGAAACGACAGCCCGACCGGCATTTTCCCCTGGAACGTATGCAGAAAAAGGCGCAGAGCGAACGCGACCGTCATGAGGGCGGAAAGCGCCACGCCGAGGAGAAACAACGACGCCAGCCACGGGTGGGCGGAAAGCGAATTCACCAACGTCGTCAGCATGATTTCCTTGCTGATGAAGCCGGTCGTCGGAGGGATGCCGGCGAGGGCCGCGACACCCATCAGGGCCGCGGCGGCGGTCAGCGGCATCTTCCGCCCCAAGCCGCCTAACCGTCGCACATCGCGGGTGCCGGCCGCATGATCGACGATGCCCGCGACCATGAAGAGCGAGCCTTTGTAAAAGACGTGGCTGATGACATGCACCAGGTCGAAGCGGACGCCCGACGACGTCCCCAGCCCATAAAAGGCGATGAGAAACCCAAGCTGGCTGACGGTGGAATAGGCGAGGATTTCCTTCAGATCGTTCGAGCGCAGGGCCAGCCAGGCGCCCACCAGCATGGTGAAAAAACCGACCCCGCCCACCAAGGGCAGCCAGAGCGGCAGCTCGTGGAAGAGCGGGAACAAGCGGGCGGTGAGAAACACCCCCAGCTTCACCATCGTGGCGGAATGCAGATACGCGCTCACCGGCGTCGGCGCGGCCATGGCGCCCGGCAGCCAAAAATGGAACGGAAACTGGGCGGACTTGCCGAACGCGCCGAGCAGGATCAGCAACAGCGTCACCGGCGCGAGCCACCCGGCGGAGGCCTGCCAGCCGCTGCCTTGGGCGACGAGGGTGGTCCATTCATAGCCGCCCGCCTGGTGCCCGAGCAGGATGATGCCCGCCATCAGACACAGCCCGGTGGCGAGCGTGACCAGCAACGCGCGCCGTGCCCCCGCGCGGGCCGCCGCGTCTTCGTGGGAAAAACCGATCAGCAGGAACGACGCAATGCCGGTCAGCTCCCAAAAGACAAACAACGCCAGGAGATTGTTGGAGAAAACCGCGCCCAGCATGGCGCTCATAAACACCAGCAAACACGCATAAAACCACGGCAGGTTCTTTTTCCCGCGACCGAAATAAGCCAGGGCATACCAGCACACCAGCACCCCGACACCCGTGATGATGAAGCCATAAAACAGCGAGAGCCCGTCGAGCACGAAGGAGAGATCGATGCCCAAAGCCGGCACCCACGGGATGGAAGCGGTGGCCACCGTGCCGGCCTGCCAGCCACCGGCGACGAGGGTCAACAGCCCCACCGAGACCAACGCCGCCGCCAGCGCCAGAAAGCCGACCCGCGCGCCGAGCTTTCTTCCCAACGCCAACACGACCGGCGCCAGCAACGCCGGCGCCACGATCGCCGCCAGCAGCAGGCCGGGCGCAAAAGTGACGGTTTCGATCAGGGCAGGCACAGGGTATCAAGGGATGCAGGTGGTTGAAGAGACGAGCCACCAGTGACCAGTCGGCGAGCCCCGGTAACGGGGCGGGTTTTTGTGAGACGAGGGATCGGCAAAAACGGGCCTTCCCCATAAGTGCCGATGGTCCGGTGTCAACTATTGACACTCTGGCCTTTGGCGATTCGAGCATGGTGGACCCATCGGTCTTTTTCAGGGGCAGAAACGGCCATCAGGCGTCGCCCCGGAGGAAAACCGAACGCCTTTCCCCTCGCCCCCCTGTCCATCTCTCCGCTGGAGGAATCACATGCCCTTCCGCGCAAAAAACCACCCTGCCTCGCGAAATTTTTCTCCGACGTGCCGCAAAAAACACCTCGCTCCCGTCTGGTTTTGCATAGAAAAAGCTCCATGCATCATGAAATGATCCTGACTCTGACGATGGGCCTGGCGGTGGCTCTCGTCTTGGGGTTCGCCACGCAAAAACTCGGATTGTCTCCCATTGTCGGCTATTTGCTGGCGGGGCTGGTGCTCGGCCCTCATACGCCGAGTTTCGTCGCGCATCAGGATTCGGCCAAGCAGTTCGCCGAGATGGGGGTCATTCTCCTCATGTTCGGGGTCGGGCTGCATTTCCATTTGAAGGAGTTGCTGGCGGTCAAGCGCGTAGCGCTACCGGGCGCGATCGCGCAGATCACCGTGGCCACGGGATTGGGGTATGTCGCAGCCCATACCATGGGCTGGAGCGGCTCGGCGGGGCTGGTCTTCGGCCTGGCGATTTCGGTGGCGAGCACCGTGGTGTTGTTGCGCGTGCTGGCCGATGCCAACGACCTCCACACCCCCACCGGCCACATCGCCGTCGGCTGGCTGGTGGTGGAAGACATCTTTACCGTGCTGGTGCTGGTGCTGCTGCCGGTGCTCTATCCGGGGGAAGGCGCCGGGGAAAATGCGCCCAACATCTGGCTCGCCCTCGGCATCTCCTGCGTGAAAATCGCGGCCTTTGTGCTGCTGATGTTCTGGATCGGCGGCAAGGTCATCCCGTGGCTCCTCTCGCGCATCGCCGCCACCCGCTCGCGCGAATTGTTCACCCTCACCGTGTTGGTGCTGGCGCTCGGCATCGCGGTCATCTCGGCCAAGCTCTTCGGCGTGTCGATGGAGCTGGGCGCGTTTCTTGCCGGCATGATCGTCGGGCAGTCGGACTTCAGCTCGCGCGCCGCCTCCGAGGCGTTGCCGATGCGCGACGCCTTCGCGGTGCTCTTCTTCGTGTCGGTGGGGATGCAATTCGATCCCGCCTTCCTGCTCCAGCAGCCGCTGCTGGTGGCGATCACCCTCGCCATCGTGCTCATCGGCAAGCCGGCGGCCGCGCTGGTCATCGTGCTGGTCCTGAAATACCCGCTGCGCACGGCGCTGGCCGTGGCCGTCGTGCTTTCGCAGGTCGGGGAGTTTTCCTTCATCGTGGCCGCGCTGGGTTTCAGCCTCGGCATCCTGCCTGTGGAAGCGCAGCAGGCGCTCATCGCGGCCGCCATCATTTCCATCAGCTTCAATCCGCTGGTTTACCGGTTCATCGGCACGCTGGAAAAACTCGCCCAAAAGTCGCCGCGGCTGTCCCGCCTGGTCCGGCCCAGCGTGGCCCTGCCCGGTGTGGTCGGGGAAACCCCGGAGAAACTCGCGGCGGATGTGGACCGCGCCATCGTCGTCGGTTACGGCCCGGTGGGCCGCACGCTGGTCGAGTTGTTGCAGGACAACGAAATCGAACCCACCGTCATCGAACTCAACCTCGACACCGTGCGCCGCCTGCGCAGCCAGGGCGTCCGCGCGATTTATGGAGATTTCTCCCACGAGCAAACCGTCAAGGAAGCCGGCGTGGAGAAAGCGGTGGCCTTCATCATCAGCTCCTCCGGCGCCGCCGGCACTGACGAAGCCCTCCGGCTCGTCCACTCGCTCAACCCGAAAATCCAGGTCATGGTCCGCACCACCTACCTGCGCGAGGCGGAAGCGCTCCGCCGCGCCGGGGCTGATATCGTCTTCTCCGGCGAAGGCGAAGTGGCGCTGACCATGACCGAATTCCTCCTCCGCCGCCTCGGCGCGACTCCGGAACAGATCGACCGCGAGCGCGACCGCATCCGCCGCGAGTTCGACGGCAAGCCTGACGAGATCGTGGCCGTCAGCACCACCGTTCCCGCCTGATGCCGAAGGGAACCGCGCCCGAGCCGGTTTTCACGCGCGTGCGGGTGGAGCTGGAATGAGGACTTTTTTGCAAGGCGCGAGACGAAAGCCCGCTTCCCTTGCGCTCTTTGCCCGCAAACGGCTTCGGGTTTTCCCGGAAGGTCCGCCGGGGTCGCGAAGCGGCAACGCCGCCTTGCCTGAGGCCGTGATCGTGCTTTGTTCCCGCCCGCTTTCCTGTCCATTTGCTTTCTTGTCCATTCTTATGTCGTTACGCCGCTCCATCGCCGTGCTTCCGATCCTGTTGACCGCCTGGCCCGCCGCCGCGCGGGCGGAGATCGACTTCGTGAAGCAGATCAAACCGATCCTCGAATCGACCTGCGTGCATTGCCACGGCGAGCGCCAGCAAAAGGGAGATTACCGGCTCGATACCAAGGAAGACGCCTTCAAACCGGTCGATGGCGAAGCCTTCATCGTGCCCGGCAAGCCCGACGAGAGCAAGCTCTACACCACGACCATCCTCGATGAGCTGGACGACGACATCATGCCCCCGGTCAATGACGGCCCGCCGCTCGCCACGCCGCAGACCGACCTGCTCAAAGCCTGGATCGCCGAAGGCGCCACATGGCCCGACGGCGTGACGCTGGAGCAGAAACCGCGCATCAATTTCGCCAAACACATCCAGCCGATCTTCGAGACCGCCTGCCTCACCTGCCACAATCCGGATAAAATGAAGGGGGACTATGATATGTCCCTCAAAGACGAGACTTTCAAAGGCGGCGAACTCCACGACGTGGGCGTCACTCCGTTCGATCCCGAAAAAAGCGCTGTCTTCAAACTCATCTCCCTGCCCGCCGACGATGATGATTTGATGCCGCCGAAAAAGCCGCTGCCCAAAGAACAGATCGAATTGGTGAAAGCCTGGATCGAGCAGGGGGCGATCTGGCCGGAGGAAGTGCCGCCGCTCAAGGCCAAGGAAGCCACCCAAGGCGACCGCCCGCCGAACCCGGACGACCTGGAGTTGGTCACAAAGATCCATGCGCTGATCCTCGAAAAATCCCAAGCCACCGACGAGGCCGCCCTCCAGGAATACGAAAACGTCGTGCCCAAGACCGGCGCGAAATACACCATGCTGCCGGTGAAAGGCGGCGAATTCCTCATGGGCAGCCCGGACTCCGAAGCCGGCCGCAAGGATGATGAAGGCCCACAAGTCAAGGTCACCGTCGCGCCGTTCTGGATGGGCAAATTCGAGGTGACGTGGGACGAATACCTGCCGTTCCAATCCAATGCCACCGACCGTTACAAGGACGGCGCCAAGCGCACGCCCGGCCCCGCCGACACGCCGGTGGATGTCGTCTCCGCCCCCACGGCGGCCTACATGGAAATGAGCTTCGGCATGGGCCAGGACGGCTTCCCCGCCATCGCCATGACCGAGCACGCCGCGCTCAAGTATTGCCAATGGCTCAGCGCGCAGACCGGCCATTTCTACCGCCTGCCCACCGAAGCCGAGTGGGAATACGCCTGCCGCGCCGGCACCACCACCGCCTATTCCTTCGGCGATGATGACAGCCTGCTCGACGACTACGCCTGGTATATCGACAATGCCGCCGACGGATTTTCCGAGGAGCAATATCACAAAGTCGGCCAGAAAAAGCCCAACCCCTGGGGCTTTTATGACATGCACGGCAACGCCCTCGAATGGGTGCTCGACCAATACGCCGCCGACACCTATGCCAAACTCGGCCCCGCCGTTGCCAATCCCTGGATCAAACCCACCACGCTCTGGGGTCATTCCATCCGCGGTGGCTCGTGGAACGACGATCCCGCTGATCTCCGCAGCGCCTCCCGCCGCGCCTCCCGCGAGCAGTGGAAACAAACCGACCCCCAACTGCCCAAAAGCATCTGGTATCTCACCGACGTGAAATGGGTCGGCTTCCGCCTCGTCCGCCCGCTGCAAATCCCGACACCCGAGGAAATGTATTACATCTGGAACTGCGGCCGCCCCGAGGAACTCGCCAAGAAACTCGCGGAA
>CAZQUC010000143.1:0-10022 GCA_964596095.1 uncultured Enterobacteriaceae bacterium | reverse complement strand
CCGAAGCTCGACGCCTTCCTCGGCGGCCACACCCATCGCGACATCCCCTTCGCCACGGTCAACGGCGTGCCGTATTCGCAGGCGAATTATTACGGGATCCACCTCGGCCGGCTCGATCTCGCCTTCCACCGCGAGACCGGCAAGCTGCTCGACGTGCGCGCCTTCACCGTGCTGATGGATGACCGCTTCGCGCCCGATCCCGCCGTGCTCTCGCTGGCGAAGGATGACCTGGAGTTGTCCGAAACGGCCTTGCGCCAGCCGGTGGGCCGCGTCACCGAACGGCTTGCCGCCCGCGCCACGCCCGGCCGGCCCGGCGCGCAGGAGCGGTTGATCGCGCGGGCCATCACCGAGGCGCTGGCCGCGCGCCAGGTCGCCCTCGACGGCGTCTTTCACGGGTCATTCGTCCAGGATGATCTCACGCCCGGTGAAAAGACCCTCGCCGATGTGTGGAAGCTGGTGCCTTACGAGAATTTCATCGTCACCGCCACGCTCGACCGCGAGGAGCTGGCCGCCGTGCTCGACGAAACCTTCGCCATGCAGAATAACACGCGCCAGCTCCTCGGGTTCACCGTGACCACGGATGGAAACCGGCGCGGCCCGCGGGTCACCGCGCTGGCGGATGCGGCCGGCCGGCCGCTGGAGCCGGGGAAACGCTACACCATCGCCCTCAATAGTTTTGACGCCCAATCCGGCGGTCAGCGCTTGGTCAGGCTGAAAGAAATCCTCGAAACCCCTGCGGCGGGCATCACGTTTCATCCGGTCGATACCCGTCAAGCCGTCATCGAGTTTTTCCAACGCCATCGTGACGTGTCGGCGAAGACGCTGGAGGGATGAGATAATGAAAATTTCACCATCATTTTCAGGAAAGGACCGGGGGTATCGCGGCGCTCAACCCCCGGCTGCTGGGGCTGGCATGGCTTCGCCATGACCCCAACCCAAGCGTGTTCGTCGGGAGGCTTATGCTGCGTGCTCAGCGAGTGACTCTTTCTTGGCTCAATGTCTCGGCTTCACTCAGGCATAAACCCTGAAGTTCATCCCCTTAACCTGACGCCGATGGGCATCCCGCCCACGCTACGGCGATCCCATGCGGCAGGTTTTCCGCATTTTCGTTGTGCTTCCCTCGTCCGCCGGGCATTTTCCGGCGATGCCATCGCGACTTCCACGTTTCACTCTCCCGACCTCCGCATGAGCGATTCCCCCTTGCTCAGCCGTCTGCCGGCCCGCGAGGAGGCGTCCGCGGCGGTCCTGCTCGACCGCTTTCTCGACTACGTCACGGAACGCGGGCTGGAGCTGTATCCGGCGCAAGAGGAGGCGATGCTGGCCTTGTTCGAGGACCAGCACGTCATCCTCAACACCCCCACCGGCTCGGGCAAATCGCTGGTGGCCACGGCGCTGCATTTCAAGTCGATGGCGCAGGGGCGGCGCTCGGTCTATACCTGCCCGATCAAGGCGCTGGTGAACGAGAAATTCCTCGCCCTGTGCCGCGACTTCGGGCCGGAGAATGTCGGCCTCGCCACCGGCGATGCCTCCGTCAACCGCGGCGCGCCCATTCTCTGCTGCACGGCGGAAATCCTCGCCCACCACGCGCTGGCCGAGGGGGAGGATGCGCCCTTTCGCGACGTGGTGATGGACGAGTTCCATTACTACGCGGATGCCTCGCGCGGCGTGGCGTGGCAGATCCCGCTGCTGACGATGGCGCGCTCGCGCTTCCTCCTCATGTCGGCCACGCTGGGCGCGACGGCGTTTTTCGAAAAGGAACTGGAGCGGTTGACCGGCGTGCCCGCGGTGGTGGTGGCCTCCGTGCATCGCCCGGTGCCGCTGGAGTTCAGCTATGTCGAGGAGGCCGGGCTTGACGCCACCGTGCAGCGGTTGGTGGAAGAAAAAAAAGCGCCGGTCTATGTCGTGCACTTCACGCAGAACGACGCCGCGGAATCCGCGCAGGCCTTGATGAGCCTGAACTACTGCACGACGGCGGAAAAGGCGGCGATCGCGGAGGCGCTGGTGGACGTGAAATTCACCAGTCCCTACGGCAAGGACATGAAAAAATTCCTGCGCCACGGCGTGGGCCTGCACCACGCCGGCCTGCTGCCGAAATACCGCGTGCTGGTGGAAACGCTGGCGCAGCGCGGGTTGCTCAAGATCATCTGCGGCACCGATACGCTGGGCGTCGGCGTCAATGTGCCGATCCGCACCGTGTTGCTGACGCGGCTCTCCAAATACAGCGGCAGCAAAACGGCGACACTGAGCGCGCGGGATTTTCACCAGATCACCGGCCGGGCCGGGCGCAAGGGCTTCGACGACATCGGCTTCGTGGTGGCGATGGCGCCGGAGCACGTCATCGAAAACACCAAGCTCGAAGCCAAGGCCGCCGCCGATCCGAAGAAGAAAAAAAAGCTCGTCAAACGCCAGCCGCCCGCGGGCTTCGTGGGGTGGAATGAGGACACCTTCAAGAAACTGCAGGCCGCCGCGCCGGAGCCGCTAGCGTCGCGCTTCCAGATCACACACGGGATGGTGCTGCGCGTGCTCGGCCGCGAGGGCGACGGGCGCCGCGCCTTGCAGCGGCTCATCCGCGACAGCCACGAATCCATCGCGGCGAAGAAAAAGCATCGCCGCCGCGCGTGGCAGTTGTTCCGCTCGTTGCTGCCGCCCAAGATCATCGAGATCGTCCCGCCCGCCGCGCGCGCCGCGGCCGGCGGACGCACGCTGCGGCTGAATGTCGAGCTGCAGGAGGATTTCTCGCTCAACCAAGCGCTTTCGCTTTACCTCATCGACACGCTGCCGCGGCTCGACGCCGAAGCGCCGACCTATCCGCTGGAGGTGATGTCATTGGTCGAGGCTATTTTGGAGAACCCGGACCTCATCCTGCGCCGCCAACTCGACAAGCTGAAGACGGAAAAGATGGCCGAGTTGAAAGCCGCCGGCGTGGGCTACGAAGAACGGCTCGCGGAGCTGGAAAAGCTCGAATACCCCAAGCCGGGCCGCGAGTTCATCTACAATACCTTCAACGCCTTCAGCGCTGCGCATCCGTGGGTGGGCGACGAGAACATCCGGCCCAAGAGCATCGTCCGCGAGATGTATGAGGACTACGAGAGCTTCGCCGGCTACATCCACCGCTACGGCCTCCAGCGCACCGAGGGCCTGCTGTTGCGCCATCTCTCCAGCACCTACAAAACGCTTGCGCAAACCGTGCCCGCCGCGTTCAAGAACGAGGCCGTGCGGGAAATGGAAGACTGGCTAGCCGGGCTGCTCCACGGCACCGACTCCAGCCTGCTCGACGAGTGGGAGCGGCTCAAAGATCCCGATTACCGGCCCGTCGCGCCGGAGGAAAAAGCGGCCGCGGAGGCTCCGGACATCACGCGAAATCCGCGCGAGTTCACCGCCCTCATCCGCACCGCCATCTTCCACTTTCTGCGACCACTCACCACCGGGCAGTATGCCCTCGCCGCCGAGGCGCTGCGCGGGCCGGACGCCGCGGACTCCCCCACTCCTCCCGCCGACACGGCCGCCTGGACCGCCGAAGCGCTGGCCGCCGCCGTGGCGGAGTATCTCTCCGCCGGCCACGAGCGCCTCGTCCTCGACACCGACGCGCGCAACCTCCGTCACACCCACGTGGCCGTCTCTCCCGACCAGACCCGCTGGACCGTCAGCCAAACCCTCGTCGATCCCGAAGGCCACAACGACTGGCACGCTGTCTTCACGGTCGATGTCGCCCCAGCGCGCGCCGAAGGGCGACCGACGCTCGTCTTGCAGGAGATCAGCCGTGTGTGATCCTGGCGGCGCCCCGTGTTTCCAACGTCCCGGTCAGACTTCCTTGAGAGCGGATCCAGCCCGCCCCTTCACCCCTCCGCCAGCACGACGCCGCTTTGATGCGGGACGCGGTATTGGCCGTGATCGCGTTCGAGCGGGCCGAAGGCGAGGGACCACGCGCCTTCCGGCAGGGTGTCGAATTGGCAGTCGGTGTCGGGAGAGCCGTTGAGGATGACCAGCGCGCGTTTCCACGGCTCGCCCGGCAGGCCGGCGCCGTCGATTTCCAGCAGGATGACATCCCACCACGGATGATCGTGGAAGCGGCAGCGGGCGGCGACTTCCTCGCGCGTGCGCAGGCGGAAAAGCGGATGCGCGCGGCGCAGGGCGATGAGGCCACGGACGTGGGCGAACAAGTCGAAGAATTCCGCCTTGCGCCGCCAGTCGATCTTGTTCACCGCGTCGGACGATTGGTAGGAATTGGCGTCGCCGTTCTTGGTGCGGAAAAATTCGTCGCCGCCGTGCAGGAAGGGCACGCCTTGGGCGAGGAGCAAGCCGGTGTAGCCGAGCTTGGCCATGCGCAGACGCACGGCGTCGGCGGCTTCCGGCGCGGAGGCCACGAGCTTGTCGTAAAGGCAGAGGTTGTCGTGCGCGGTCAGGTATTGGATGACCTGCGAGGGGTGCGGCGCCCAGGACGGCTGGCCGAGCAAGCCCTCGAGCATGCTGTCGCGATGCCAGCCTTTTTGCATGAAGCCCGGCTCGCCATTGTCCGAAGAGCCTTTGAGCGCGCTGCGGTAGTCATCGTTGAAGGCGCCGTAGCCCGTGCCCGCGAGGCCGCCTTTGTCCATCGTCGGCACGCTCACCGCGGTGCGGTCCGCCGTCCACGGCTCGCCGTAGAGCAGGAGGTCCGGCTTGAGTTCGCGCAGTTCCGCTTCGGCCTGGACCAGGGTTTCCCGGTCGAGGAGGGCCATGAGGTCGAAGCGGAAGCCATCCACGCCGTATTCGCGCACCCAGAATTTCAGGCACTCGATGATGAAGCGCCGCCCTTGTTCGGACTCGGAGCGGAAGTCATTGCCGCAGCCGGAGCCGTTGGAGCGCGTGCCGTCCGGCCAATGGCGGACGTAGTAGCCCGGCGCGCAGGCGTCGAAAGTGGCGTCGCGTCCAAAGTGATTGGGCACGATGTCGAGGATCACGCCCAAGCCGCGCGCGTGCAGCGCTTGGATGAGGTGTTTCAACTCGCGGCAACGCGCGTCGGTCATCTGATCGGAGGCATAGCTGCCTTCGGGCGAGAAGAACGCGGCGGTCATGTAGCCCCAAAAATAGGCGGGCCGGCTTTCGTCGCCGTCGAAATCCTGCACGGGCAGCAATTGCACGTGGGTGACGCCGAGTTCCACCAGGTGATCCAGCGCCGTGCTGATGTCGCCGCGTCCCGGCAGCGTGGTGCCGCTTTCGCACCAGCCGAGGAAACCGCCCCGGCGGCTGACGCCCGAGGAGGAGGACACCGTGAAATCCCGCACGTGCAGCTCGCAGATGACGGCGTCGGTCGGGGACGCCAAGGCCGGGCCGTGTTGGCCGCGTTCCCAGCCCGGCGGATTCACCGAAGCCAGCGGGGTGAGACGCGCCCGGCGGCCGGAATCCACGGTATTGACCGCCCAAGGGTCGGTGATCTCCGCGTGCTCGTCATGCCCCAAGCCGGCGAAGCGGAAGACGTAGAACCGGCCGCTCCAGTCGCCGGGCAACACCGCTTCCCACACGCCGCCGCCGACGTGGCTGAGCGGCCATTCGGCGCGTCCCGCCGGGCCGGTCGCTTCGTCGTAAAAGACCACCCAGGCGCTCATCGCCGAAGGCGCGAACACCCGCAGCGACAGCCCGTAGGCGGACACATGCGCACCCTGACAATGGGCGGGGAATGGGGGATGCATGTGACTTCGTGGACGCTGCGACATGGCTTGGCAAGTGTGGAGTGTTTCCTGTCTGAGCAAGCCCCGTGCCGATCCTTCCGGCTTTGGACGGAACTGCCTGGTTTTCGCGGAGAAAGGCGGCGTTTTGGAGTGCGTGGGCATGACCACGCTTTGGATTGGGGCGACATGTCGCCCCGACGGAAAGCGGCGACATGTCGCCGCACTCCAAGACCCCGCGCCTCACCGGCCGCGCTCCGCGGGGCGGAACCGCCTCCCCATCGGCCGCCTAGTGGATTTGCCGAACGGCGGCCGTGCGGGGCTTGTGGGGTTGCGGCGCGGCGCCGGAAAGCCATATTCCACGGGCTTTCGCGCGATTTCCGACCGCCGCGGAGCCGTCCTTCCGCCTCCGCCATCACAAGACGTTCCATGAACATCACGACCCGTCGCCACTTCCTCCGTCATCTCGGCCTGTCGAGCGCGGCCCTGCCGTTTCTGCCTTCCTTGGCGTCCTTCGGCATGGGCACGGCGGAAAAGCCCCCGCAACGGGTCATCTTCATGTTCTCGCCCAACGGCACCATCCCCAAGGATTTCTGGCCGGACGAGACGGGGACGGATTTCCAGCTCAAGCGCATCCTCGAACCGCTCGCGCCCTTCAAGAACCGCCTGCTCACGCTCAAAGGCATCTCCAACAAAATCCGCGGCGACGGCGACGGGCACATGCGCGGCATGAGTTGCCTGTTGACCGCCGACGAGCTTTTGCCCGGCAACATCCAGGGCGGCAGCGACAAGCCCGCCGGCTGGGCGCGCAATCTTTCCATCGACCAGGAGATCAAGAATTTCCTCCAGGCCAATCCCGCCACCGCCACGCGCTTCGGCTCGCTGGAGCTCGGCGTCGGGGTGCCGAACCGGGCCGATCCGTGGACGCGCAAGACCTACGCCGGCAGCAACCAGCCGCTCGCGCCCGTCAGCGACCCCTACGCGCTCTTTGAGCGGCTCTACGGCCAGATGAAAGACCGCGAGAATCTCGGCAGCGTGCTCGACGAAGTGCGCGAGGATCTCAACGTCATCTCCGCCCATCTCCCCGCGGAGGAGAAGGCGCTGCTCGACCAGCACGCCACGTTCGTGCGGGAAATGGAGCGCGAGCTGAAAAGCCCCGGCACGACCGAATTGATGTTCCCGCCGCCGGTGCTCGAACAAGGCGTGCCGATGGACAACGACAGCATTCCGAAGATCAGCACCATGCAGGCCGACCTCCTCGTCAATGCCTTCGCCAACGGCATGGCCCGCGTCGCCACCTTGCAATACACCAATTCCGTCGGCCTGGCGCGCATGAAGTGGCTTGGCGTCAATGAGGACCACCACGGCTTGTCCCACGAATCCGACGACAACCTCGACGCGCAGGAGAAATTGGTCAAAATCAATACCTGGTTCTGCGAGCAACTCGCCTATCTCGCCGCCAAGCTCGACGCCATTCCCGAACCCGGCGGACACGGCGGTTCCATGCTCGACCACACCACCATCATCTGGACCAACGAACTGGGCAAAGGCAACAGCCACACGCTCGACAACATCCCCTTTGTGTTCGTCGGCGGCGGGTTGGGGATCAAGAGCGGGCGCTCGCTCCGCTTCGACAACGTCCCGCACAACCGCCTGTGGATCTCCCTCGCCCAAGCCTTCGGGCACTCCATCCACACCTTCGGCCACCAGGGATTCAGCCAAGACGGCGCGCTGGCGCTCAGTTGAGCGTGGTGGGAGCGCCCTTCGTCACGCGGGCAAGAAGGGCCCGGCGAAGATAAAATGGAAATATCAAACGAGCGGCCACAGGCTCATGGCGGGTGATGGCCGCCACTTGTGCGGAATCATTCCGTCCCCTCCAGCGCCGTGAAATCGATCTCCGGCGACGTGCCGGAGGCCGGACGTGAGAAGCGGCTGTTCAACGGCGTGGTCGGGAGGGCGAAACCGCCGTTGCGCAAGAAGAATCGGTTCTCCTCGACGCCCCCCGCGTAATCCACGCGGTAGCGGAGACGCGCGATGGCATCGCCGGTGAATCGCACGTTGGTGAGCTCGAGCCAGGCGCCGTCCGTTGTGCGCGCCCATTGGTTGCCATAGAAGGCCCCGCGCTCCAGCCAGCCCTGGCGGTCGCTGAAGTTCTCCAAAAACGAGTGCGGCCGTTGCAGCGTGGTGTCGGTGCGCGGGCGTTTGAACCCGGCGATGAGCCGCCAGCTGCCGATTTCAGGCGCGAAAAACCACGCCGTGTAATCCGTCGCGCCTTGGCCGTCGGGCCGGACGCGGTTGAGGAAGCGGTAGGTCGTGCCCGCCTTCCAGGGAAATCGCCAATAACTCTGTCCGCCCGACCCTTCGTTGCCGAATTCGCCCGTATGCACCCCCTCGCCTCTTTTCAGCAGGGTGATGCGTTGGTCCTCGGGGATTTCTTCGGGACGATCGGTGTGAAACGGGCTCCACACGGAAAACAGGACGCGGCGCTCGGTGGGGCTGTTGACCTGGATGCCGAAGTAGCCCTCCGCGAACCCGTTGGCCATGAAATAGGAGCCGATGGGATCGCTGCCTTCGGGCACGGTGATCTCGTTGTAAAAATACTCCAGCGGCCGGCCCTCGGGAGCCGGATAGCTCAAATGCACCGACGGCCCGCGGCGGCCCCAATAGAAATTGTTGCCCATGTTGTCGCGCACGAAGCGCAGCTCCGCGGCATCCACCGCCGGGGTGACGCGCAGCCCGCGCACGTCGGCGAAACTCCGGCCCGACTTGCGCACCCCCTGGAGGTCCACCCGCACGTAACCCGCTTCCTTCACTGACACGCGTCCGACCGGCGTCGGTGCCTCCGCGCCCGCCACGAGATCGAAGGCGAAGGATTGCCCGGCCGCGGTGAGGGTAATGGCCGAAGCCCCTTCCTCAACGGAGGCTTGCAGCGCCAGATCGAGGTCCGTGGCGCGATCCACGTGGAAAAACAGCGAAAAGACCGAAGCGGAATCCGACCAGCGCAGCCGGCCGCGCCGGTCCACCCGGTCGGGAGAGCCGTCCGCCGCTTTCGTCAGGAAAGTGTTGCCGCCGACAGGGATTTCCTGGGGGGCGGAAACCGCGACACCGGAGACCGCGAGGAACATCGCGCCACCAGCGGCGAGCGCACGCCGTCCACTCATGGCCACGACGCGACGGACGCAACCACGCGGCAGGTGGAGGGACACCGGGATCGAAATGACATCGGACATGGCACGATAAATCATGGTAAGTTCCGCCCTCCCGGCAACAGGTTGTTGACGCTCAATTGAGCGCCGGATTCGGCCGCAGCACGGATTTCACCACCTCGCCGGAGTGCATTTTCTCAAAGGCGGTGTGCCATTCCTCCAGCGGCCATTGCCCGCCGATGATCGGCCGCACGTCGAGCGCGCCGCTGGTCAGCAAGGCGAGCACCCGCTCCCACACCGGCCAATGGTGGCTGAAGCTTCCTTGCAAGGTGACATTCTTCTGCACCAGCGGATCGATGTTGTAGTTCAACGGTTGCGGCCCCCAGCCGACTTTGGTGATCCATCCCGCGGGCCGCACCAGATCCAGCGCCAGCTTCAGCGTGCTCGAATGGCCGGCGGCGTCGATGACGACCTCCGCGCCCAGGCCGTCGCGCGCGCGCGCCCACGCCGCTGCCGCGTCGCCGATGAGCGACGTGCAGCCGTAATGTCGCTCGGCGATGGCCAGCCGTCCGCGATCCGCCTCCAGTCCGACCAAGCCGACCTCCGCGCCCGCCAGCCGCGCCACGGCGGCGCACAGGATGCCGATGGTGCCCGGCCCCAGCACGAGGACCCGATCCCCGGGCTTGAGCCGCGTGTTTTCGATGACGGCATTGAAGGCCACGCTGCACGGCTCGGTGAGGCAGGCCAGCTCCAACGGCAACGCGTCCGGCACCCGGTGCAGGCAGCGCGCGGGCACGCGCACCCAGCGCGTCATCGCGCCATCCACGCCATAACCGAAGCCCTTGCGGGTGGGGTCGAGATTGTAAAGCCCGCGCCGCGTCATCGGATTGTCGGGCGAAATGACCGCCGCCGTTTCGCTGACCACCCGGTCGCCTTCCTTCCACGCCGTCACCCCACGCCCCACCGCCGCGATCACGCCGCCGAATTCGTGCCCGAGCACGACGGGATAATTCACCGGCCAGGAATGCGAAGCGGTCCATTGGTGCAGATCGCTGCCACACACGCCGACGGCGGCGACCTCCAGCAACACGTCCTCGTCGCCGAAGGTGGGCTTTTCTTTTTCACGGATTTCAACGCTCCGAGGCTCCAGAGCGAAATTGACCACAGCGGGGGAATTCATGCGGAGAGGATGGAGTGACGGCCGCGAAAATGCAAAGCGGAGATTGAGCGGCGT
>CAZQUC010000142.1:3873-10064 GCA_964596095.1 uncultured Enterobacteriaceae bacterium | reverse complement strand
TTGCCGGCAAGGGCTGTCGTCTCCAGGACCGGGCCGGCAAAACAACGCGGTTACCAAGCGATGACACTCAAGCCGTCCACACGTTGAAAGTGCGCATCGCGGGTTGCCAGTGGCATGTCACATTCGAGAGCGACGGCGGCGATCCAGAGGTCGGTTTCCGGAATAAGCCGGCCCTTTGCCTCCAGCGTGACAGCGGCGCGAGCATAGGCGTCGGCGGTCGCGATGTCGGGATAAAGAAGTGCGGCCAGTTGCAGGAAATCATCCACCGGCCGGCGATTCTTCACGGGACGCGCGAATTTTTCGGTGCCTTTGTAGAGTTCGCCGAGAGCGACGAGTGGAAGAAAGAGTGGTGCGGCGGGCGTGGTCAGCGCGCGGATATCGATTCGCCCGCGCAAGTGGGCCACCACGACGCTGGTATCGAGCAGGATGCCGTCGGCGCGATCAGCTATGAATTTCCGTCAGGCGGGCGGTGCGCAGGGCTTGCTCGAAGGCCTCCCCGTCGGTCTCGTCGAGCGCGCCATGAGTCCGCTCCAGCACGGCGGCGCGTTCGTTCTGTGCGCGGACGCTGAGCCGGTGGACGTAGCGGGCCACTTCGACCTGCTCGCGCAACGGCAGACTCTGCACTCCGCGGACGATGGTTTCGAGAACGGTCATCTTCGTTGAAATGTTAAACGACTGAAAGAAAAATGCGACCCGCTTTTTCCATGCCGGGATAACCATGGGTGGACGAGCGAGAGGGGGATTTTTGTCGCCTGACCCATCGAAAAATTTTCGCAAAAGAAACCTGACAGCCGGAATTATGTGCTAGGCTCCGCCTTCCCTCCGTGCCAAAAGGCGCGGCGCCGACGAGGTCGGTTGCCTGTTCCTTCCGCGCGGACGGATGAATGACACGCATCCGGACACATGAAAAACCTACTGTCCCTCGAAGCGCTCGACGCCCGGGAAATCAACGCCATCCTCGATCTCGCCGCCAAGTTGAAACAACAACGCGGCACGCCCGCCGCCGCGAAGCACCGTCCGCTGGCCGGGCAAACTTGGGCGATGATCTTCACCAAGGCCTCCACCCGCACCCGCGTCAGCTTCGAGGTCGGCGTGCGCGAGTTGGGCGGCGACGTGTTCTTCCTCAGCCCGGCGGATTCTCAGCTCGGCCGCGGCGAGCCGATCGAAGACACCGCGCGCGTGCTGGGCCGCATCGTCCACGGGGCGATCATCCGCACCTTCGCGCAGAGCGATGTCGAGCGCTTCGCCGCGTTCAGCGGGCTGCCGACGATCAACGCGCTCACCGACGAGGAGCACCCCTGCCAGGTGCTGGCCGATTTGCAGACCATCCAGGAAAAACTCGGCACGTGGGAGGGCAAGCGCGTCGTCTTCTTCGGCGACGGCGACAACAACATGTCCCGTTCGTGGATGTGGGCCGCCGAGCGGCTCGGGTTCGAGTTCGTCATCGCCGCGCCGAAAAAATACCAGCCGAAAGCGGCGTATCTCTCCCGCTTCACGCCCGGCCGCGTGCGGTGCGTCATCGATCCCCTCGCCGCCGCCGATGGCGCCGACGTGCTCTACACCGATGTCTTTGTCAGCATGGGGCAGGAGAAGGAGGGCGTGCGACGGGTGCAGGCGTTGCGGCGTTACCAGATCAATGAGTCGCTGCTCGCGGTGGCGAATCCCGGCGCGCTGGTCATGCACTGCCTGCCGGCCTATCGCGGCAAGGAAATCAGCGCGGAAACCCTCGAAGCCCACGCCGACACGATTTTCCAACAGGCCGAAAACCGGCTCCACGCGCAAAAGGCCGTGCTGTCGCTGCTGGCGGCGGGGTAGGGGGGGGCCGTGGGTTCGTTTGGCGCCGCCGGGTGTCGCTTTGTAAGCCCGCGGCAAACAAGAGCCGCAAGGACGCTCAGCGATACACATACAGGGCCGCCACTTCGCCGGGAGCGGCGTCGCGGGGGACGGTCAGCTCCAGTTGGGCGCGGGCGGTTGCCTCCGGTTCATGCCAGACGGCGGAGAGACGGGTTTCGCCCTCGGGCAGGAGCGGCGCGAGGGGCAGGCCGTCCTCATCGAGCAACCGGAGCCGCAACCGGCATTCGAGCGGACGCACCGCGGCGAGGAACAGATACTGCACGCCACCGATGAGATGAACGGGGCACAAGAGGGGACGCGCGGGCTTGACGGGATGGGCCAACAGATGGTCGCGGATTCTCCACCCTTCGGCGCCGAGCCGGCGGGCGGCTTCCATGGCGCGGCGGCGGGCCAGCGTGGAGAAATCCAGCGGCGACACATCCTGGCCGGCGAGGCGGCGGGGGAGGGCGGGCGCGGCCAGCACGGCGGCCGCCAGCGTGAGCAGGTGGCGGCGGGTCATGGCGTTTGCAGGCGGGTGAGGGTTTCAGTCAGCTCTTCGGCCAGTCCGGCGTAATCGGGCGCTTTGGTTCGGGCGGCTTCCAGCTCCCGGTGGAGGCGGCGGAGGACTTTGCGCGCGCGGCCCACCGAGCGTGTTTCCAGAGCGGTGGTGGACAGCGCCTCCAGTTCCGTTTCGATCCAGCTCACGATCGGCGGGCTGTATCCCGCCGCGGCGGGGCGGGCTTCCGGCGGCGCGGCGGCGAACAAGACCACCTCCAGATGCAAGGCGCGCAGCCAGGCGCCGATGGGCAGGAGCCGCGCGAGATCCTCGTCCCGCTGCATCAACAAGGCTTCGGCGCATTCGTCGCGCAGGGCATCGATCTCGCGGCGCAAGGTTTCCCATTCCTCGGCGGTGGCGAGGGTTTGCAGGCGGGCGTGGCGGATCCGCAGCGCCTCCGAAATGCCCAACACCCTTTCCAAGGCCGCGCCGTCGGAGAGCATCTGGGCGGCGTGCTGGCCGTCGCGCGCCTGGGCCGCCAGCAGCAGCTCCAGGCTGTTGACGCCGAGTTGCAGGGCGGCCTGCTCGCGCTCGACCGGCGCGGGCGCCGCCACCGCCGCGTAGCACATCCGCCAGCGGGGCGTCATCGACCGCCCCAATGCCGTGATGACCTCGCCCACCGCTGGCGCGCTGAAGGGCGCGAGGATTTCCTCATCCACCAGCACGGGAGGAGGCAGGTCGAGCACGGAGGGGATGGTCACGTCGTCTTCCGCCATCAGGGCAACCTCCAGCGTTCCGGCACATAACCCACCACGGCCACGCGGCCGTCGGCCGTGTGTTGCAAATAGACTTCCGCCTCGATGGTCCGGTCGCGGTCCGCCGGCGCGGCGGCCCACAAGGCCGCGAGTTCCCGCGCGACGCGGGCGCCGGGCGGCAGCTCGACCCGCAACGGCGGCGTGGCGCCGGAGGGCAGCGAGGCGGTCAAGGCGGTGGGCTCCGTCTCCGCCGGCGTGAGTTGCAAGCGGAACAGGGCCGGCTCGCCCGAGGTGTCCTGGGGGAATTCGCTCCAACTCAGCCGCTCGGGGGTCAGCACGCTGCGCCAATCGACCAGCCACCGGCCGGCGTCATTCTGCAGCACGGCCGCGATGCGGGTGAGCCCGGCCGCATCGACCACCGGCACCAGCACCGCGGGCCGATCGCCCATCCGGACCACTCGCGCCTGGTCGGCCTGCAGATCGGCGGCGCGGCCGAGCGGGGTTTGACGGGCCAGCGGGGAACGCGGCGCCACCAGTTCCTCCGGGGGCAGAAGGGTGGCGCGTTCTTCCGGGGTTTTCGCTTCCAGGAACCGCGCCAGCGTCCGCAAGCCCGCCACGGCCGCGGCTTGCTCGTCGATCTCCACCCCGGCCGCCGCCGCGGGCACGCCGGCGGCTTTTTTTGCAGCAGGAGGGACGCCGCTCTCCGCGGAACCTTCCGGCGCGGCGCTGAACAGGACGGTCGAAATCAACGCGTAACCCACCACGGAGGCCAGCACCCCCCATCCCAGGACCACCAGCCATTTTTTCGCGCGGTGCTCCAGCTTGTTGGGATCGCTCCACTCGTGAATGACATTGGCGCTCTCCACCAGTTTATGTTCCACAGTGCCGGTGCGCCGGTCCGGGAGAAGCTCTCCGCCGGGGCCCTGGCCCGACTCCTGCCAGCGGTTCCCGAGCGGGCGATCCGGCGCCGCTTCGATATCTTCCCAGGCTTCGCGTTTGATCAATTGCGGGCTGACCACCTGTTTGAACGCCAATTGGGGAGCGGCCGGCCCGTGGGGATCGGGCGAAAACGAGTGGCTCCGCCGGGGCGCGGGGCCGCCGGCTTTCGCAGGGCCCTCTGCGGGCAGGTCATTGCTCTCGAACGGAGCGTCTTCGGGGCGGCTCATGACGATGTGGGTGGATTCGGGGCGGGGCGGCACTGTAACCGGTTTCCGTCCGTTTCCGAGTCAATTTTCCGCCTCATTCGCGCCGCGGCCGGCGGGCGGACGCGCTTGCTTTCAACGAGGCGGGTGCGGCACGCCGGCGGCATCGCGCCGTTCGCGGGGATGGAAGAGGAAGCCCGGCTGCGCGTTGGTTTCCTCATAACCCTGGAGGAGAAATTCGGGGAGAACCCGGTTGCTGTTGGGGTCGTAAACCCGGCGGCCGGTCAACCGTCCGCGCAGCCGGTATTCGCGGTTGTGGTCGAAACGAAAGGCTTTCTGGCCCGGCGGGGGTGTTTCATGCAAGCGGTCGGGCGCGTATTTCTCCCGCTCGTTGAAGATCACCAACTGCGCTTTTTCCCAAGGCTGCCGCGGCCGGCGGATGTAGCCCCAAAACCGGGTATTCGCGCCGGCCACGCGCCGGCCGATCCAATAATCGCCCGGCGCTTCGGCGGCGATCTGCTGACGGCGCGCCTCCACCTCCGGACCACCCCCTCCGGGGGTGGCGCAGCCCGTCACCAAGGCGGCCAGCACGGCCGCCACCGGAAAAAGATGCTTCATGCGCGGCCAGTCTGGATGGCTCCTCCGGGGCTTTCAACCGCAAACGGGCCGCGTCCGGCCAAGTCAGGTCTCACCGTTTGGCGAAGAAATCCGCCAGGCCTTGCAGTTCGTTCCCCGCCGCAGGCGCGCTCGCCGCGCCGATGGCCGCCCGCTGCGCGTCGATCAACCGTGCGATGCCGCCGCGGGCCAGCTCCAGCATCGACGCCATCTGCTCGCCCGTGAAGGTCGCCTCCTCGCCGCTGCCCTGCACTTCCACGAATTCGCCTTTTTCCGTCATCACCACGTTGAAGTCCACCGCCGCGTCCTTGTCCTCCGGATAATTCAAGTCCAGCACCGCCTCACCTTGATACAGGCCGGCGCTCACGGCGGCGACCAATTGCTTCAGCGGGTTTTTTTTGATCTTCCCGGCCTCGAGCAGCTTGTGAAAAGCCAGCGCCACCGCCACGCCCGCGCCGGTGATGGAGGCCGTGCGGGTGCCGCCATCCGCCTGCAACACGTCGCAATCCACCCACAACGTGCGCGGCCCCATCGCCCCCAGATCGACCACCGCGCGCAGCGAGCGCCCGATCAGCCGTTGGATCTCGGAGCTGCGCCCGTCCAGCTTGCCGGAGGAAATGTCGCGCCGTTTGCGGTCCAGCGTCGAATACGGCAGCATGGAATACTCCGCCGACAACCAGCCGCCCGGGACGTTTTGATATTTCATCCACGGCGGCACATTCTCCTCGATCGTCGCCGCGCAGATCACCCGCGTATTGCCGAAGCCGACCAGCACCGACCCCGCGGCATGAGGCGCCACATGCGGGACGAGGGAAATGGGACGGAGTTGATCGAAAGCACGGTTATCGGGGCGAGACATCCGCCAGTAAGGACTCCGGCCCTGGCGGCGTCAAATGCTCGTGGATCGGCCGAGCGGATTTCCGTCACGGTGCGGTCGCGGTTGTCTCCCCAAGGCAGACGCCGGTGATGATCCCCCGGATGTCCGGTCGCCTTGGTGCGGGTTTCTGGCAGATAATTGGCATCGGATTTGGTGAAGGGCGGGCTTTTGGCCATGCCCCCCAACGGGCGGATTCGCAGTGGATGACGCTGCCAAAGCGGTTCATCGCGGCCTGTGACGACGGCGCAGCGCGAACGCCCCCGCCGCCACACCTAACCAAACAACAGAAGGCTCCGGGATGATGGTGATTTTGAACGTGCCGTCCAGTTCCCCGTCCCAGTATTCCAGCGCGCGGACATCACCTGCGATGCTGTAGGCGTAATCACCGCGAGTGAAACCACCGCCTTCGGGATTGACAGCGGTGAAGCCGTCGAAGATGTCGTAGCTGGTTTTGTCACGCACGCCCATCGCCG
>CAZQUC010000142.1:0-3773 GCA_964596095.1 uncultured Enterobacteriaceae bacterium | reverse complement strand
GCCAGCCAGCAGGACAATCGTTGAGATAACACAGAGTTTTGTTTTCATGGAGCGGGGACGTAGAGGCCGGCGGATTGGTAGGCGTTGAGGAACGGGGTCTGCCGCTGGGGCAGCCAAGTGTTGAGGATGTAATTGGTGCTGCGGTCCCAATCGCCCCGCTGGGTATTGCCGGGCAGGTAGGAGGGGTCGGACTTGGCGAAGGGAATGGCCTTGGCCATGTCCCCCCAGCGGGCGGATTCGCAGTGAATCACGTCATCAAAGCGCCCCATCGCGGCCTGAAAACGTGCCTTGGCGGTGGCCGTGATGAGCGCCCCTGAACTGGAATCGCCGGGGATGACCTTGAAGGCGCGGTTCAACCGCGCGGAGAAGGCGTTTTTGTAAGGCTGGTAATCTTTCAGGTAATAATGGATGTCGGCAGGCCCGCCCCCCCAGTTAATCCAAGCGACCGGCGAGCTGGTTTGTTCTCCCTGCCGCAACGTCCATTCCGCGTCCCAGACAAAGAATTTCCATTTGGCGCTAGGAAAATTTTTCATCCGCGCGGCCCGCCAGTTGTTGGTCGGCCAGTCTCCATTCTGACCATAGGTATTGGCGATGAGGTAGTCGATGTAATTACCCATATCGACCAAAGCGGTGATTTGGGAGTAAAGGGCGGGCTTGTTCGCTGCCGGTGTGGAGGGGAAATCATCCACCAGATTCATCAAGGACTGCCATTCCGCATAATCGCCGGAAACAGCTTCCCCATATTGTTTGACCACGGTGTAATTGGCAGAAAGGACGTCATGAGCCTGCATGAAGCGCTCATCGATGCGCTCGATGACCTGATAAGGCCCCCAATAGATGCCGTTGATGAAAAGATGGGTCCAGCGGGTGCGGGGGCCGTCATGGCCCATCGCGCGATGGGTGTCGAGGATGAAGGCTTCGTTGCAATACGTCGCCGGGCTGCGGAGATCGGAACCCCACGTATTCGACCACGAATCATGTGTGGTGTTCTTGAGGTTGAAGTTATAGAATTCGTCATGACTGAATCCTGGGAATAACTGATATTTTAGAAAATCCGGTCCATACGTGGCGTCGAACTTGATGCGGAGGTTGTGCTTGCGGGTGGTATTCTGGTAGATGCTGGAGCCTCCGGTGATGAGGACGGCGGCATTGGCCTGCTTGAAGGTATTGTTGCCCGGCTCGATGATCTCGAAGGAGCAAAAGCGCTCCCAATCGCGTCCGCGGGTATCGCCCGCGTCGTTGTTCTCGGTTTTGCCGGAGTTAGGATAAAGCCCACCGGTGCTCACCTCAAAGAACTCGGCCACGCTGGAGACGATGGAAACAATCGGCACCGTGCTGAGTTCCATGCTCATGGCGTTCTTTTTGGCGGAAATGGCCGAGGCATTCATGCCGTAAAGCATGGGATAGCCGGGCTGCTCCGTCGCTTCCGGGTATTTGTAGAGCAGGCCCTTGAATTGATTGCTGGCATCTCGCGCGCCCTGATGGTTGGTGGGGGTGGTGCCTTGGGGGCTGGTGCCGAGGATGTCCTCCTTGAAGAGAAAACTGCGGGTGACGCTGGGGCTGGGCAGCCAGCCGTCCTTGGCGGTGATGGCGCGGACGATCAGCGTGCGGTTCGCGCCCATGGGGCCACTGTAAAGCTCGGAGTAACGAGTGGGATTCGCGCCATTAAAGGTGAGGTGGATGGCTCCGCCTCCGGCGGGCGGGTTCAGCCCGACGGTGATGGTGGGCGGCGAGGCGGGCGTGCCGGGATTACCGCCTTCGGGATCGCCGGGAGTGCCTGGGGTGGAGGTGTCGGTGTAAATCCCCGGATTGCTCCCGGTGAAGGTGGGCGGCTGGCAAAAGCCGAGCGCGCCGGTGATGTTATGCGCGCCGCTGAATTTCCCCGCCGCCACCTGCGTGCCGGGCGTGGGCAGAATCATGTAGCCGGTCTGCAAACTGGTGCGCCACTGGCCGCTCACCAAGGTCGCCACAGGATAGCGCCCGAAAGAGACATCCGGCTTCTGCGCGCTGAAATTGGGCGTGCTGCCGGGCACGAAGCTATCCACGGTGGTCAGCGTCGCCCCCACGTAGCGGGAGAGATACACGGGTTCCGGGTTTTGTAGCGGGGAGAAACTGCCCGCGCCGAAGCTGAAATTGGTGTGCAACACCGCCGCCGGATTGGTTTTGTTCTTGCCGGAGGCCCACACGACGAGGAATTGCCCGCTGCCGATGGTGGTGCCTGCCGGAATGGTCCACTTGGTGCGGTTGCTCCCACCGCTGTCGCTGAGAAACCAGCCGCCGATATTGATCGCCGCGTTGGTGGGGTTGTAGAGTTCCACCCAGTCGCCGGACTGGCCGTCCTCGTCGGCATTGGTGAAGTCGTTGCTCATGAGCACTTCGTTGATGAGCACATTGCTGAGCAAATTGTATTTGGCGGCGTAGGCGGGATCGGAGGGGTTGAGCAGGTCACGGTCGTAGCCGTTGGGGATGCCATCGCTGTCGAGGTCCATGTTGTAAGTCTTCTGCGGGTTGGGTTGGGTCAGTTGCACATGATCGGGAATGCCGTCGAAATTGGAATCGACCTCGTATTCGCGAACGCGGAAGAACTGATCGAAAGCCTGCCCGCGGTCATCAAACAGGCGCGGAGGCAACGGCTGGGTAGGGTTGGCGGTTTGGTTGACGAGCGCGTTCTTCACCACCGTGGCCTGGGTGGAGAGCTTTTGCAAGATGGCGGCTTCACCGGGAGGCGCGGTCAGCGCGGTGTAGGCCGCCTGTTTGGTGCCCGGAAAGATGAAGACGGTCAGATTGTAAGGCAGTGCGGGCGAGGCGGGCACGATGGTCGGCGAGACCACACCGCTGAGAACTTGGCCGCCGTTTCTCATATCGAAAGAAGCCAGATAAGCTTGACAGGCCTGGCCGCTGGCGCCCGACCAACTGGCCACCGCCGACCCATCATTGAAGGCCGTGACGAAAAAGAGATAAAACTCGCTCGCCTCGGGGCCGCTGGAGGGCGGCGGCGCGGGCGGATCCCCCTCGTAAACGTAGTAGTCGGCGGTATGCCCCAGCCCGTAAATCGCGCCGGGGTAAAGCGTTCAGTTCACAAAATCCGCCGTGCGCTCCACGCGGTAATTCTTACCCGCCGTGGTGGAAAAAGAAACCTTCACGCGATGGGCGGCATCGCGGGTGACGGTGGAAGGGATGAGGGTTTGGGCGGTGAGGGTCATCGTGAGGACAAGCCACGAGACAAGGGTCACGCACGCGCGGGGAAGTATTGTAGTAATCATATGATTGTCTATGTTATTTCGTTTACCTGATTGTTCTTGGTCGGTTGTATGGAAAATACAATAAAAATGTAATTACGAACAAATTCTGTTAGCGATGTGCCCGCTGGAATTTGGGATGGGTTGCTGCAACCGCGATGCTGCGGGAGGGGGTTACACAGCAAAGGGCGCGGACTTGTTCCACGCCCCGCTCTCACCAAGCCGCGACAGGTTTTGATTTTTCGATGGAAAGATGAAATTCACGGTTTCGAGCACAGCCATAGCCCTTTGATGATCGCAAAGGGTGATGAAATGATGGATGGATTGCATAGGTATAAAAAGCAGCGAAAAAACCCAATAGAAACTAAAATCAAGTTTTTTTATATACTTCAAACCCGAGCAAAGGAAGAAAAAGTATAGTAAGAAGTGTAAAAATAATTGTTAATTATTTATGAACACTTCCTTTTCGCGCCTTTCGAGATGCTCAATCCACACACGGATCGCGGCGTATTTTCACTTGAGTCTTGCCCTGAT
>CAZQUC010000141.1:7587-10085 GCA_964596095.1 uncultured Enterobacteriaceae bacterium | reverse complement strand
TGTCGCGGCGACACACATACAAGGATCGGGGAAGAATAACTCAACAGGTTCTCAGGCGACGAGATGCGTCGCCCAGGCTAAATGGTGCGCCACCACTGCCAACCGCCTCGCCATTGCGCTCGACGAGGCGGATTTCCCCTTTTGTCGCCGCCCGCCGGTCATGATAACCGATGCGCGGCTACACCTCTTCTTTGGATTTCGGGCTCATCGTTGGTGTCCTTCTTGCTTAAGGCATCCACGAGCCCTCTCTCTCAGGCGGCCCTTTCGGTGTTTTTTTGCATGAGGCAACGCGCGGTCCGCTTCCGCGGCTTGCGCACGCGCGGCTCTCCGCCATTTTGCGCGATGGTTGAAAACCGTCTGGATCTGACCTTCGCCCGGCTGCGGGCGGAGAAAAAAGCCGCTTTCGTGGCCTATTTGTGCGCGGGCGATCCTTCGCTCGCGGCAACGCTGGAACTCGTGCTCGCGTTGGAAACGGCGGGCGTCGATGTCATTGAGTTGGGCGTGCCGTTTTCCGATCCGCTGGCCGACGGCGTGGTCAATCAACTGGCGGCGCAGCGCGCGCTGGAAGCCGGCGCCACCACGCGGGGCGTGCTGGACCTGGCGCGGCGGATCCGCGAGCGCTCGCAGATCCCGCTCGTCTTGTTCACTTACCTGAACCCCGTGTATGCCTATGGGTTCGAGCGCTTCCATGCCGAAGCCGCCGCCGCCGGGATCGATGGCCTGCTCCTGCTCGACCTGCCGCCCGACGAGGCCAAGGTGAACGAGGAATTGCTCGGCATCCGGCACGGGTTGAAGCACATCGCCCTCATCGCGCCGACCACGCCGCCCGAGCGTCGGCGCGTGCTGGGCGCGGCAGGGGAGGGGTTCATCTACTACGTCTCGCGCGAGGGCGTGACCGGCGAACAAGCCGCGCTCGCCGAAGGCCTGGCGGCCAATGTCGCGGAGATCAAGGCCGCGGCGGCCCTGCCGGTGTGCGTGGGCTTCGGCATTTCCACGCCCGAACAGGCCGCCGAAGTCGCCGCGGCGGCGGATGGCGTAGTCGTCGGCAGCGCTATCGTGAAACAGATCGCCCTCCATGGCGCGGCCCCCGACCTGGCGGACCGCGTCCGCGCTTTCGTCGAGCCGCTGGTGCGCGCCGTGAAAGCCGTGTGAGCGTGGCGGCCAGGATAGGCCCCATAGGGCCTATCGCCAAGCAGGCTGAAAACTGAAGACTGAAAACTCCCCTCCTACTCCACCGGCGCCTTCACCCAGCGCCGCGACTTGAACTCAAACCGCGGCAGGCTGCCCGGCGGAAAGACCTCCACCGGCAGCCGCAGGGCCAGGGTGTCGTGCAGCGCGTGCTGGATCACATGGGCGAGCCGCTCCGGCGTGCCCGGCTCCAGTTCGATGACCAGATGCAAATTCAGCACGCCCTCCTGGCGGTCCTCTCGCACCTGGTATTCCACCACCTTGGGGAACCGCCGCAGAATCCGCTCGATCGACGAGGGATACACGTTGACGCCCTGCACCACCACCATGTCATCCGTGCGGCCCAGGATGCCGCCCGCGAGGCACAACCCGCCATCGGCGGCGCGGGCCTTGCGCACGATGTCGCCCGTGCGGTAGCGCAGCAGCGGGCAACCCAGTCGGTCCAGCGTGGTCAGCACCAGCTCGCCTTCCTCGCCCTCGGCGACTTCCCGCAGGGTGACGGGCGAGAGGATTTCCGCGAAATGCGAGCCTTCCATCACCCGCAGCCAGCCGGGCTGGCCCGGTTCCTCGTGGCCCACCGGGCCGGCTTCGGTCAGGCCGTAATGATCGAAGACCACCGCGCCGGGCCACAGCCGCTCGATCCGCGCCCGCGTGGCCGGGATGCCGCCGCCCGGCTCCCCCGCGACGATGATGAGCCGCACCGCGCAGTCCGCGCCCTCTTCCGTGCGCGCCTCGCCCAGCCGCAGCGCGTAGGTCGGCGTGCAGCAGAGCACCGTCACGGCGTTTTCCTGCACGGCCCGCAACCGCGCCCGTGTGGAGAGCCCGCCGCCCGGCAGCGCCATGACATGGAGCGAGAGCGCCGCTTCATACGCCGTCCAGAACCCCAGGAACGGCTCGAAGGTGAAGGCGAAAAAAATCCGGTCCACGCCCGGTTCCACTCCGGCGGCGGCATAGACGCGATGCCAGCCGGCGAGCATGGCGCGCCAGTCCTCGGGCGTATCCAGCCACGGCAGCGGCCGACCGCTCGTGCCACTGGTCAGGTTCCACCGCGTGTAGCGTTCCAGGGGATACGTGAGGTTGGCGCCATACGGGGGATGCGCCTCCCGGTCGGCGATCAGTTCGGCCTTGGTCAGCAGCGGACAGGTGGCGGTGAAGGCCTCCAGCGAAGCCGTGGAGATCGCGCCGGCCGGCCGCGACCGGTAAAACGCATTGGCAGGCGCCACCGCCGCCAGCAGCCGCCGCAGCTTTTCGCGCTGCTGCGCGCGCACCATCATGGTCGATTGGATCACAGAAGTTCGGGGTTCCTCCGG
>CAZQUC010000141.1:0-7487 GCA_964596095.1 uncultured Enterobacteriaceae bacterium | reverse complement strand
CCGCGCCGCGGGCGGCAGGGTGGGGTTCGATCGATTCCCGCAACCGCACGGGCATCGGGGCGCTCACCCACGAGCCGGCGGCACGGTCGGCCCGCACATGCACCGCGACGATCTCGCCGGTGGCCGACTTGACGCGCGCGCCGTCGGGATCTTTCCAGATCACGAACCGGTAGCGGATCGATTTCTCGCGCACTTCGCCGACGAGCAGTTCGATCTCGATCTCCTCGTCGCAAAAGAGCGGCGCATGGTAACCGCAGGCCGCTTTCAGCCGCGGCCACCCCTCGTGCAACGGCCGGCCGCGCTCGCTCTCCGGATAGATGGCAAAGCCCAGCGAGCGCAGGAACGAGTGCTCCGTTTCCTCCATGTATTTGAGGAAATTGGAAAAATGCGCGATCCCCGCCAAGTCGGTCTCGTGAAACAAGACCCGGCGGCGATGGAGGAAACGGGACACGGCCATGCCGCATGGTGCGGGGCGCGGCCCGTGGCGCAAGCCCCGCCGTGGGAGGGGGGAATTCCGGGGTGGAAGCGGAAGAGAAGCGCCGGATGGCGCCGGTCGTGACCTGTGTGACTGGTTGGTTTCAAGGGAAATGCGATCAAAAACACATTTTAGATTAAAAATTTAATTTTTTCCTTGCTAAGGTCATGGTGATTTTCGCAAGATGACAGAGGAATTTTGCGAATGCGCAAAAATTCCTTCTTATGCTCATAAAAACACATAACCTCAAAAAATGAACCCTAAAAAGCTCAAAATATTCGTAGGGCTACTGCTGGCGGCGGGCGTTTCCGTTGTTCCCCTTTCCGCTGGCACGGCCACCTTCGACTTCAATACCGATCCCGCGGGCATCTTGGATATGCGTGGCTCCGCGGAGTGGCGGGAAACGGGAGGTGTGGATAACTCCGGCTACCTGTCCATCACCGATGCCTTGGGCGGCCAGAGCAGCGTCATCGTCTTCGACGACTTCGACGGTGGCGCCATCGTCTAAGCCTTCACCTTCTCCTGCGATCTGCGCACGGGAGGCGGCACCGACAGCCCGGCGGATGGCTACAGCGTCTCCTTCGCGCGCGATAACGACCCCGTGATCGAGGGGGGCGAGTTTGCCTCCAGTCCGGGTGGGGAAGCCAACCTGCCCGAGGAAGGAACCCAAACCGGGATTTCGGTGGGGTTGGATGAATGGGACAGCGGCGGCGGCGATGTGGTCGGCATTTCGGTCCGGGTGGACAATCTTCTGGTCAACCAAACCCCGCTGACGGTGCGGAACGGCTCGGCCACGGATACCAATTCCTTGCAAACCGGCCCCGCCAACCGGCCGTTGGATGACGATTTCAGCGTCCCCGACCACACCTTCGTCAATCTCACCATCAAGCTGGACGAAGACGGCACGCTGGATGTCATCTACAAGGGGCGGGCTATTCTCGACAACTTCCAGACCGAGTATTTTCCCAGCCGGGGGCGCATCATCTTCGCCGGGCGCACCGGTGGGTCCAACGCCCACCATCATGTGGACAATATCGTCATCACGACCGTGGCGGCGAACGAGCCGACGGTGACGACGCTGACGCTCACCCCCTTGGAACTGCGGGCGGTGATCGCCGACTCCGACTCCAGGGTGGTGGATACCACCAAACCGATCACGCTCACCTTGGATGGCAACGCCCTGACCGCCACCGTGACCAAGGACGGCGCCAATACCACCCTCGTCGTGCCCGCCGTCCTGCCCAATTTCTTCGCTAACGGCATCCACGCCGTGGTGATCTCGGCGTCGGACACCAACAACAACCCCATCACGTTCACCCGTGAAGTGACCACTGCCGCCTACACCGACATCCTGCCGGCCTGGAAAGCCGCAGCCGGCCAAGTCGATCCCGGTTCCTCGGGATTCCGCGCCCGCGTCCATCAACTCGGTTTTGCCCGTTATCCCGGAGATACGAACACGCTGCCCCTGCCGGAACGCCAACTGGCCGGCGGCTATTTCGACAGCAGCGCGGTGGTCATCGCCGAAAACGTGGCTGAGCCCGGAACTGAATTTGATGGCGCGTATGTGATTGGCGAAGTCATCGATTGGGATGAAGCGGGTGGCGCCATCGGCAATTTCCAAGGCGCAGAGACGGTGATTCCCGGCATTCCCGGCTCCACCGGCTCCACCGACCATATCGTGGCCGAAATCTTCACCTGGCTGGAACTGCCGGTGGGCGTGCATACCTTGGGAGTGAACAGCGACGACGGTTTCACCGTTTCCTTCGGCGCCAACGCCCTCGATCATTTCACCCGCGTCAAGGCCGGTGAGTTCAACGGCGGCCGCGGCGCGGCCGACACCACCTTCCGGATCGCCGTGGCCGAAGCCGGCCTCTATCCGGTGCGCTTGCTCTGGTGGGAAGGGGAAGGCGGGGCCAATCTGGAATTTTTCTCCGTGTTGCCGGACGGCACCAAGGTGCTCATCAATGACGTGGACACCGATGGACACTTCAAAGCCTTCTACGGCGGCCTCCCGGCCCTGCCGGCGATCCATACCATCGCTCCCTATCCCGACACCATCGGGAACGACCCTCGGCATCCCATCACTATCGAGCTGGTGGATGGTGTGGCGACGGTGAACGAGGCGTCCATCGTGCTGACGATCAATGGCACGGTGGTCACGCCCACCATTACCAGTGAAGGGTTCCTCACCCGGGTGAGCTATTTGTCCGCCAATGGAACGCTCCCCCCGGCTCCCACCCTGACCATCAAATTGGATTATCAGGACAGCGCCTCCAATGCCCGCAGCGAGACATGGTCCTTTGCGGCTCCCTACCAGGTGCTGGAGATCGCCGATGGCGTGCCTGCCGCCCAGGCGGGAGAGCCCGGCTTCACCGCCAAGGTGTATCAAGTGGCCCGCCGCGACGGCACCGATTCGGCGGAAACCGTCAATCGGAACGATGTCACCGATGACATTCTCGCCGGCGCCTATGGCCCGAACGAAGCCAATCTCTCCGGCGCCACCGACGGTGTCTTCACTTTCGGCGCGGGAGCGGTCGTGAACTGGAGCCAACTGGGAGAGCCGGCTGGCAATTTCCAGGATCCCGAAGGGGAAATCCCCGGGATTCCCGGAGCCAATGACAACACCGACAACATCGCGGCCGAGGTGCGCACTTGGCTGGTTTTCCCGGCGCCGGGTTTCTACACCATGGGGGTCAACAGCGACGACAACTTCCGGGTGACCCTTGATCACGGATCGCCCACCCGGAATCTGCTCGAAGTGACCGGCTCCGCCACGCTCAGCGGTCCCTTGCCTTCGGTGGACGGGTCGCGCGCTTACGGCAGCATCGCCGCGCCGCACATCGGCATCGTCGAAGGCGCGGTCGTGGCCGCGGAACCGATCCAGGCCAATGCCCCACTCACCAACGCCGCCTCCGTGGCCGGCAAGATCGTCTACGTGGATCGCAGCACGGTTTCCTTTGCGCAACAGGTGCGCCATGCCCAGGCGGCAGGCGCGATCGCCGTCATCGTAGGTAACCACAACGCCGGCTATCCCATTGTCATGCCCGGAGACGGCAGCGACCTCTCGACCATCACCATCCCGGCGGTGATGACTTCGACGGAAGCGGGCGCTTCCATCAAAGCCGCGCTCACCGCGGGCGATCCGCTGCGCGCTTCCTTGGGCTACGACGCCAGCCGGCGCTTTGGCGAATTCAATGACGGCCGTGGCGCGACGGACACCACCTTTCTCATCGACGTCCGGGACGCCGGCGCGTATCCGTTCCGCTTGAGTTGGAAGGAAGGGGGCGGCGGAGCCAATCTCGAATGGTTCACCGTGCTCGCCGATGGGACAAAGGTGCTCGTCAACGACGCCGCCAACGCCGCCTCGATCAAGGCCTACCTCAGCGTGAGCGCCCAACCACCCGTGGGTGGGACGATCTTGGTGACCGACTTCACCGCCGATCGCGCCGCGGGGTCGTTCTCCGTCACCTGGCAATCCACCGCCGGCAAGACCTACAAGATCGACACCTCGCTCTCGCTCGCGACCGAGTCCTGGCAAAACCTGGCCACCGGCATCGCCGCGGGCGCCGGGTCCACCACCACCTTCACGGGCAGCAACGCCACCCTTCCCACGCTGCCCAGCTTCACCACGGAATCCCGCGTCTTCTTCCGCATCGTCGAGGAATGACCGACGGAACGCGCCCGCGCCACACCGTTTCCGGAGTGGCGCGGGGAGCGGAGGCCTCCTCCGCTCTGCGGGGGAGAAGGCTTGCCCCCTCGCGGAGGGGAGATCGATCAAGCATCGTCGGGGCGCGCCCGGCTTCCAGTCACGCCTCCTCTGCTTCCAAAGGCGGTCACCCCTGCCGGCGGAGGGCCACGGCGATGGGGAGGCGCATGGCGTGGAGGGCGGGGAGGACGCCGGCCAGCAGGCCGAGCGCCAATGCGAAACCCGCGCCGAGCAGGAGATCGCGGGTGGGCAGGTTGAAGAGTTGGATGAGTTGGGGCGCCGGGTTGTCGCCTTGGGTGATGAGCCACACGAGGCCCAGGCCCGCCAGCCCCGCCGCCAGCGCCAACAGGCACGACTCCAGCAGCACCAGCGTCAGCACGAGGCCGTTGGGGAATCCCATCGCCTTGAGCACGCCCAGTTCCTCGGTCCGCTCGCGCACCGATTGGCTCATGGTATTGCCCGCCACCAGCAGGATGGTGAAAAACACCGCGCTGACGACGCCGGTGACAATGGCGCCGATGTCGCCCATCTGTTGGGCGAAGGACGCGGCGAACGCGCCCTCGGCCTCGGCCTTGGTTTCGGCGGGGGAATTGGCGAATTCCTCGTCGATGCGTTGCGCGACGGCGGCGGCCTGGTCGGCATCCTTCACACGCACGCCGAGCCAGCCGATGGAGCCTTTGCGCTCCTGCCGCGCTTCGTCAAAGTAATCGTAGCGAAAGAGCAGCGACGTTTGATCGGCCCCTTTTTTGCCAGCGGTGTAAATCCCGACGATCTCGAACTCCCATTGCGATTGGCCCGCCGGCTCGCCCCAGATCGGCGAGGTGAAAGGAATGCGGTCGCCGATCTTCCAGCCCTCCGAGGCGGCAAAGCGATCGAAGGTGGTTTTGCCGACGACAGCGCCGTTGCGGGTTTGCTTCCACTTTTCCATCACTTCGGGCGCGATGACGACCTCCGGATAAATATCGACGTATTTTTCCGGATCGACGGGAAACGTGCCGATGAAGTTTTTCGGATCCTTGTAAATGCCGCCGAACCACGTGAGGGCGGCGACGCCATCCACGCCGGGCAGCGCGGCGATCCGCGCCTCGTAGCTTTGCGGCAGCGGCTGGATGAGCGAGACCTTGTGGCGCACGATCAAGCGGTCCGCGCCCGCCAGGTTCACGCCGCCGAGCAGCGATTCTTTAATGACGCTCAACGCGCCGAAAAGCACGAAGGCCACGAAGATGGAGAGCACCGTGAGCACCGTGCGCAGCTTCTTGCGTTTGAGGCTGCTGAAAACCAGGGTCAGGTATTTCATGCCGGCGCCTCGGTCGAGAGTTGGCCTTTGTCGAGATGGACCGTGCGCGTGGCGCGAGCCGACGCGTGCGGGTCGTGGGTCACCATGATGATGGTCTTGCCGTGCTCGCGGTTGAGGGTCTGGAGCAGGGTAAGGATTTCATCGCCGGACTTGCGGTCGAGATCGCCGGTCGGCTCGTCGCAGAGCAGCAGGGTGGGGTCGGTCACCAACGCCCGCGCGATGCCGACGCGCTGCTGCTCCCCGCCGGAGAGGGTGCGCGGGTAATGCTTCTGCCGGTGGGACAAGCCGACCGCCTCCAGCGCGACGGCCACATGCTGCTGGCGCTCTTTTTTCGAGAGGTGGGTGAGCAAGAGCGGCAGTTCGACATTGCGCTCGGCATTCAGGGCCGGCAGCAGGTTGTAGAATTGGAAGACGAACCCGACATGCCGCGCGCGCCAGGCGGCCAACTGGCGGTCGGAGAAATCCTCGATGCGGTCGCCGCCGATCTCCACCGAGCCACGGGTCGCGCGGTCGAGGCCGCCGATGAGGTTGAGCAGCGTGGATTTGCCGGAGCCGGACGGCCCCATGAGCGCGAGAAACTCGCCCGGCTGCACCGCGAGGTCGAGATCCGACAGCACGGCGATCTCTTCCGAGCCGCGGTGGAAGACCTTGGTGACGTGCTGGACGTTGACGAGAGGCGGGTCGGCTGGGTTCATCGGGGTGATTTCTCCTTCACGCGCCGCCCTTCGGCAAGCGGCGCGTTGGTGGCGGTGACGACTTTTTCCCACTCGGCGAGGCCGGCGCCGATGAGGGCTTCGTCGCCGGTGGTTTCCACCACGGTGACCGCGCGGCGCTCGACCGCACCGTCGCGCACGACCCACACGACGCGGCGGCCGGCGTCCTCGTGCAGGGCGGGGGCGGGAATGACGAAGCCCTTCGCGGGCGCGGGCGGAGGAGCGGCGGGATCGTCCGCGGGCGCGGCGCTTTGAAAGGCGACCTTGACACCCATGTCCGGCAGGATGCGCGGGTCGAGCTGCTCGAACCCCACGCGCACCTTGACCGTCGCTTTCTGGCGGTCGGCGGTGGGGATGATGGCGATGACCTTGGCGGGAAACTTCACGTCGGCATACGAGTCGAGCGTCGCCACCACGGGCTGGCCGGCGTGGACGCGGTTGATGTAGCTTTCGTTGACATCGACTTCGATCTCCAGCGAGGTCATATCCACGATGGTGCAGATGCCGGTGCGCGTGAACCCTCCGACCGACATCGGCGAGATCATTTCGCCCGGTTGCGCGTTCTTGGAGGTGACGATGCCGTCGAAGGGCGCGCGGATGATGGTGTCGTCCACCTGCTGCCGCCATTGCTCGACCTCGCGCTCGGCCACGCCGACATCCAGCGACAGCCGGCGGGAGCGCGCGCGCAGCATGGCCATCTCCGACTCGGCGCGTTGCAGGTCGGACTGGCTGGAGGCCTTGGTGGAAAACAGCTCCTTGAAGCGGCGGAATTCACGCTCGGCGAATTCGAGCGTCGGCTTGGTTTCCTCCACCGCTTGCAAGGCGGAGGCCAGCCGCGCCTCGGCGAGCCGGAGGCTGGCTTCGACATTCGAGGCGTCGAGCCGCGCGAGGAGCTGGTCTTTTTTCACCTCGCGCCCTTCCTCGGTGAGCACTTCGATGACCTTGCCGGTGACTTTCGAGGAGACGGTGGCGGCGCGCCGGGCGGTCACGTAACCGGAGCCGTTGAGCAAGGTGGCGGGCGCGGCGGGGGTGGTCAGCGAGCGGGCGCGGACGACGGCGGTTTCCACGTGGGGAATGTCGGCCGTGCGCGACCACCAGGCATACCCGCCACCCGCGAGCGCGAGCACGGCCAGCAGCCACCACGGCCACACTCTTCGCTCCTGCACGCGCCGTGGAGAACGATCGATGCGCAGGGCATCCAGGTTGGGCTTGGGGGAACTCATGCGGGTGAGGCCAGGCCTCGGGAACCTGTAGCCCCGGACGGGCCGGCGAGGCAACCGCGTTTTGCGGGGCGGC
>CAZQUC010000140.1:0-10135 GCA_964596095.1 uncultured Enterobacteriaceae bacterium | reverse complement strand
ACGACCAAGCCGGTGGTGTTGGCATCCAGCCGGTGCGCCGGGCGGGGTTTTTGCGGCGCGTAGAGACGGCGCAGGAAGGATTCCAGCGTGTTGCGGCGGAAGCGTCCGCACGGGTGCATGGGCAAGGGCGCGGGCTTGTCGAGCACGAGGAGGGCTTCGTCCTCGTGGAGAAGGCGGAGGTCGGCGTTGACCGCTGGCTCGATCGCGCCGCGCTCGAGGCGGTAATAAATTTCACCGGCCCGCACGAGCCGCGTGGCGTCCACGGGGTTCCGGTCGGCGTCGTGCCAGAGCCGCTGGTCACACATGTCGCGCCACGTGTCGCGATCCACGTGCGGGAACAGGCCACTGAGACAGTCGAGCAAAGTCCGGCCCTCCCAGGCGGCGGAGACGTTGAGGGGGCGGAAGTTGTCCTCCGGGGTCGCGCCCGGCAGCGGCGTGGTGAGTTCGCGCACGCGGGCCTGACGCGCGGCAAGCCGCCCGGCCTGCGCCGCGGCGGTGGGCTGATGGCAATACGGGCACGCGTGCGGCGGGTCATACCGCGGATCCTGCTGCTCCGCGGCGCTCAGTGGCGACTGGCATGCGAAGCACACCGCGGCGTCCGTTTCCCGCAACGCGGCATCCACGCCCACGCGCTGGTCGAAGACGAAGCATTCGCCCTCGTAGTGCGCGCCGCCGGTATCTTCGAAGTATTTCAAAATGCCGCCGTCGAGTTGAAGAATGTGGGTGAACCCCTCGCGCTCCATGAACGGCCCCGCCTTCTCGCACCGGATGCCGCCAGTGCAGAACATGACGATGGGCTGCTCTTTCAAGGCCGGCGGCAGCGCGCGCACGGCGGCGGGAAAGTCGCGGAAATGCCGGAGGGGCAGCGTGGTCGCGCCTTTGAACGTGCCCAGCTTGACCTCGTAGTCGTTGCGCGTGTCGAGCAGGGTGACCGGCCGGCCTTCGTCGAGCCATTGCTGCAATTCCCGCGGGGAAATTTTGGGCGAGGGATGGTCGGCGGGGGAAATGCCTTCGACGCCGAAGGCGATGATCTCTTTTTTCAGCCGCACCAGCAGGCGGTTGAACGGGGGCCGTTCGCTCTCGCTGTATTTCGGCGCCAGCCCCTCCAGGCCCGGCACGCGGCGCAATTCCTCCAACAGCGCCTCCACCGCCTCACGCGCGCCGGCCACGAACAGATTCACGCCTTCCGGGCTGAGCAGGATCGTGCCCTTCAAGTCCCGCTCCCGGCACAAGGCCAGCAGACGCTCCCGCAGCGGGCGCAGGTCGCGCAGGCGGGCGAAGCGGTAAGCGGCGATATTGGTCACGGCGGGCACGCCCCTTTCCAACGCACGAAACGCCGGCCTGCAAACTGAAAAGAATCGTGACGCCGGGGCGCGAGGTGGCTTGAGGCGGTTTTCGCCGCTTTGGGGGCGAAGGGCGCTTTGCGCACGCGCGATCCCAAGCGGTGCAGAGCCTCGCACTCCATATTGCCCTGACGCGGGCCGCGGAATTCTTTCGCGTCGCCGGGGGAATGCTGCTTCGTTGCCGCATGTCCACACCACCCGCCACCACGCCGGCGTATGACCGGCTGCATCAACGCTTCCGCGATGTGTCCCTGCTGAATTCCTCGGCGGGCGTCCTGAGTTGGGATCAGGAAACGTATCTGCCCACCGGCGGCGTGGCGTGGCGCGCCGAGCAACTGGCGTATCTGCACGGTCACAGCCACCGGCTGGCGACGGCGCCGGAGATCGGCGACTGGCTCGCGGAGGCGGAAAGCGGCCCGGACGCGGACGACGCGGTCGATCCGGCGCGCGCCACCAACGTGCGCGGCTGGCGGCGGGCTTACGATCGGGCGGTGAAACTGCCGCCGACCCTGGTGGAGGCCTTGTCCCGCGCCACCTCGCTGGGCCAGCACGAGTGGGCGGAGGCGCGGAAAGCCTCGGACTTCGCGCGCTTCCGGCCCCATTTGGAAAACCTCCTCACCCTCACGCGCGAAAAGGCCGATGCCTGGGGATGGACGACCTGCCGCTACGACGCGCTGCTCGACGAATACGAACCGGGCGCGCGCAGCGCCGAACTGGCGGCCTTGTTCGCCGACCTGGGGCCGAAGGTCTCGGCGCTGATCGAGCCGGCGGTGGCGCGCGCGAGCCGCGTGCCGGCGGACGTGCTGGCGGGGCATTACCCGGTGGCGGCGCAGGAGGCCTTCAACCGCGAGGTGGCCGCGGCCGTGGGCTTCGACTTCACGCGCGGCCGGCTCGACACCACGACGCATCCGTTCTGCACCGGTCTCGGACCGGGCGACACGCGGCTGACCACGCGCTACGACGAGACGGATTTCACCTCCTCGCTCTACGGCGTGCTGCACGAAGCCGGCCACGGGCTTTACGACCAAGGACTCAATGGCTCCGAATGGGGCCACCCGGCGGGCGAGGCCGTCAGCCTCGGCATCCACGAAAGCCAGTCGCGCCTGTGGGAAAACCACGTCGGTGGCAGTGTCGCCTTCTGGGAAAAATGGCTGCCACGCGCCGCGCATTACTTTCCGCATCTGGCCCCCTTGCGTCCCGATGACGTCGCGGCCGCCGCCTCGCGGGTGCAGCCGAGTTTCATCCGCGTCGAGGCCGACGAAGTGACCTACGACCTGCACATCATCCTGCGCTTTGAAATCGAACGCGCGCTCATCGAAGGCGACCTCGCCGTGGCCGACGTGCCCGCGGCGTGGAACGAAAAATTCCGCGCGCTCCTCGGCCGGGAGGTTCCCGACGACGCGCGCGGCTGTTTGCAGGACGTGCATTGGAGCTTCGGGCTGTTCGGCTATTTCGCGACCTACACGCTGGGCAATCTCAATGCCGCCCAACTCATGCACCGCGCGCGCCAGGTGGCGCCCGGTCTGGAGGCCGCGCTGGCCGCCGGCGATTACGCGCCGCTGCTCGGCTGGCTGCGCGAGCACATCCACGCTCCGGGCCAGCGCCACCTGCCGCAAGACCTGATGCGCGCCGCCACCGGCGAGCCCACCCAAGGCACGTATTTCCTCGACCACCTGCAACGCAAATTCGTCGGCTAAGGCCACCGGCTCTTTTTTATGTCCTTTCCCTCCCTTCATTCAGGCTCCGCTTGCAAACAGAGCCAGTGATACTTTGATAGTCGTCACGTATGTCCGACAGCACATCGCCACCGCCCCCGCCTCCGGATTCCCCGAGCTGGTTTTACTCGACTGATGGCTCGCAGCGGTTCGAGACCAGCGAGGATGGACTGCGGCGGCTATTCGGGGAAGGCAAAATCGGCCCCGACACACTGGTCTGGCGCGAGGGGCTGGCCCAATGGCTGCCCTTGCGGGAGGCGCGGCCGGAATGGCTGGCGACGCCGGCGCCCGTCGCCGCGCCGGTGGCGGCGCCCGTTCCCCCCCCCACTCCCGTGACCCTCCCCCCGGCCGCCATCCTCCTCGGCCCCGACCCAGGCTACCGAAAACCGCTGGACGCCTCGGCCCTCACCAGCGCCATCAGCGGCGGGCTGGGGGTGCTCGTCAGCGTGGGCGGGTTCTGCTGCTGCTTCGGCTTTTTGCTGGCGCCTCTCTTCGGCGGGGTCGCGGTGATCTTCGGCCATATGGCGCGCTCGCAGGCCGGGAATCATCCCGAAGCCGAGCGGGACAAGCAGTTCGCCACGGTGGGCATGATCCTGGGCTACGCCGCGTTGCTCATCGCCTTCGGGATGTTCCTTTTCCATCTCTTGTTCGTGGGCGTCCAAGCCTCCATGAAGGATTTACAATTCAAATTTTGATCCCGCACTCCCACTCGTCTCGCGCCTCACGGAAAACCGGCCGCCGGTTCTGGCCGGTCGCGGCCGCTGGCGTGGTGACGGTGGCCATGACCGGCGGGGGTGTTTTCTTCCTGACCGAACAGCGGCTGGAGCAAAAGCTCCACAATCAGCAACAGGCGTTGGCCGCCGCCCGGGCCGAGGAGGAAGCGTGGCGGCTTCGTCATCAACAGGCCCAGGCAGGGCTGGAAGCGGCACACGCGCGGCAGCAATCCTACGAAGCCCTGACCGCCGCCAAAGCCACCGCGGAGGCGACACTGGCGGCGCTCACCACGGAGCTGGAGGCCGCCAAGGCCGCGCTCCTCGACGTGAGCCGGCGCCGGCAGGAGGCCGTGGCCCAAGTCCGGCGTCACGGCGCGGGCCTGACCTTGCTCGAACTCGCGCTCGCCGACGGCCGCGTGCTGCGCGAGGTGACCGTGCAGCGCGTCACCCCGGAAGGGATCGTTTTCCTCCATCGGGCGGGCCACACCACGGCAACCTGGCGCGAATTGCCCATGGACATGGTCGAGCGCTTTCATCCCGATGGTCCGGAGGCCCGTTCCTTCACGCTCTCCTCGATCGACACCGAAGCAGATCCCGATCACCCCGTGTTCGGGCCGGAGGAGCCGACGCCGACGCCGTAGCCGCCCTCCCCTTTCCCATGCCACGCGGATTTTTTTACCCTTTCCACTCATTTTGCAGTTGCGAAATTTCCCGCTCGCCGGTTAGATGCCGCCCATCTCACCACAGTGATATGAAAAAAGCCATTATCATCCTTCTGACGCTCGGCATTGTCGGCTCCACCGTGGCCGACATCCAGGCCCCCCCCGGAGCCCAATACCGCCGGGTGGGCAAACTGAGCCGCGGCCTCGCGAATCTCATTTACGGATGGACCGAAGTTCCCAGCGAATGGGAACGCGCCGTGACCACCGATGGTTCGTCGAACGGGCTTTATGGCTTCCTCTGGGGCGGCCACAAGACCGCCATCCGTGTCGGCTGGGGGCTCTATGAAGTGGTGACCGCGCCGTTCCCGACCTACAAAGGCGGGTTCAAGGCACCCTTCCTCAACAAGCAAGTCTTCAATCCGCAAAACGGTTACGCCGATTTCCCGCCGGAACTCGGCTTCAACGGCGGCTACGATTACAATCGTTTCGAGCGTTACTAAACCACTCGTTTTCCTCCCCACGCCGTCCGGCTGTCGTCCACCGCCGTCCGCTTCGTGAAATTTTTGCCAAAGCCCGCCGGTTCGCCTGCGGGCTTTTTTCATGCGGCGGATGACGGTTTGGCGGCCTTCGCCCTCATCGCGCCATGACCTTGCTCCGCCGCTTCCTGGCCTTGGTGGCCGTGCTCACGGGCGTCATCGTCGTCACCTTCGCTCTGCTCACGAGCGCGCCGGGCGATCCCTTCCTCGCGGAAAAAGCGCTCACCCCCGCGCAAGTCGAGCAAAAGCGCCAGGATCTGAAACTCGACGGCCCGCTCTTCTCACAAATCGGGCGGTATTTTGGCGACGTGCTTCGCGGCGACCTCCGCGTCTCCACCAAATACAAAGGCAAGCCCGTCGCGGAAATCCTCCGGCAGAGCCTGCCCGTGTCCTTCCAGCTGGGCGCGCTCTCGTTCGTCATCGCCGCGCTCGGCGGCATCGTCCTCGGCGTCATCGCGGCGCTGCGGCGCAATACCTGGGCCGACCACCTGTCGATGTTCACCGCCTTGGCGGCGATCTCCCTGCCCGCCTTCATCACCGGGCCGGTGCTCATCGCCATCTTCTCCCTGTGGCTGGGCTGGCTGCCGGTCGGCGGGTGGTTCACGTGGGAGACGACGCTCCTCCCCGCCCTCTGCCTTGCCGCGCCCTATGTCGCCTACGTCGCGCGGCTGATGCGCAACAGCCTGCTCGATGTGCTCGGGCAGGATTTCGTGCGCACGGCCAAAGCCAAGGGCCTCGCGCCGGCCCAGGTCGCCGTCCGCCATGCGTTGCGCGTCGCCATTCTCCCCGTCGTCACCTTCCTCGGCCCGCTGGCGGCCAATCTCCTCACCGGCTCCGTCATCGTGGAGGCCGTCTTCGGCGTGCCGGGAGCCGGGCAGTATTTCGTCCGCGCCATCGAAAACCGCGACCTCTTCCTCCTCCTCGGCGTCGTCATCGTCTATTGCGGCCTGCTCGTCGGCCTCAATTTCCTCGTCGATCTCCTCTACGTCCGGCTCGACCGCCGGATCAAACTTGGCTGAATGAACCCTTCCCTCACCAACGCCGGTGACGGCTGGCGGCGATTGCGGCGCAATCACGCCGCGGTCGTCTCGCTGTGGTTCCTTGCCTTCGTCGCGCTGGTGAGCGTCTTCGGGCCGCTCTTCCTCGCCACGGAACGCTCCCGCCCCACCGACGCGGTCTTTCTCGCGCCCGGCAGCGCCGCCACCGTCGCCGTGCTCGACCCGGCGGACCCCACGATCACGACCGGCGAAAAACACCTCACCTTCTGGTTCGGCAGCGACGATCACGGCAAGGACGTGCTGCACCGCGTGCTGGTGGGCGCGCGGGTCTCGCTCCTCGTCGGCCTCGCCGCCGGCCTCATCAATCTCTCCCTCGGCGTCGCCTACGGCCTGCTTGCCGGCTATCTCGGCGGCCGGGTGGACAGCGCGATGATGCGGCTGATCGATCTCTTCTACGCCATCCCGCGCATCCTCATCATCATGATCCTCATCTCCACGTATGAGAACGGCTTCGTCGAGGTGCTCGACACCGGGCGCTTGTGGGGACAGGAACACGGCTGGCGGTGGCTGGAAGAACTCTGCGGCTACCTGCTGCCCTACAACCGCATGGTCCTCGTCATCCTCGCGCTCGGCCTCATCGACTGGCTGACCATGGCCCGCATCGTGCGCGGCCAGGTGCTCGTCCTGCGCGAGGCGCAATTCATCACCGCCGCCCGCGCGATGGGGCAGAAGACGTGGAAAATCATGTTCCGCCACCTGTTGCCTAACCTCTGGACCGTGGTCCTCACCTATCTCACGCTGACCATCCCCGCCGTCATTCTCACCGAATCGTTCCTCAGCTTCCTCGGCCTCGGCATCGAAGAGCCCGCCGCGAGCTGGGGATCGCTGCTCAAACAAGGCGCGCAAGTCATCAACCCGCTCGAAAGCCGCTGGTGGCTCCTCGCCTTCCCCGCCGCTTTCCTCGCCACCACGCTGCTGGCTCTCAACTTCCTCGGCGACGGCCTCCGCGACGCCTTCGACCCCCGGTCGAAAGATTGAGCCGGAGATTCGGGAAACCCCACCCCCTGGTCATCCCTCACTCGCTATTTTTTCCGAAGAACTGAAAAGCCGGCGACGGCTCGTGTCGCGAGGGAGCATCGGCGTCGAGCACTTCGCGCGCTTTGCGGGCCAGGCGGGAGGGAGAAAATGGTTTCTCGATAAACCACAGGCCGGGCTCCAGCACGCCGTGTTGGGCGAGGGCGTCGTCCGTGTAACCCGACATGAACAACACCTTGGTGTGCGGGGTGGCGGCTTTGACCTGCTCGAACAACTCGCGGCCGCTCATGCGGGGCATGATGACATCGGTGATCATCAAATCGAAAGGCGGCGAGGCGCCGATCAGGCTCAACGCTTCGGAGCCGTCGAACGCCTCCCGCACGCGATAGCCACACTTGCCCAGGATATCCACCGCCAGCCGGCGCACGGCGGCATCGTCCTCGACAATGAGGACCGATTCGTTGCCCGCGGGCAGCACGTCGGAGGCCGCCTCGTTGGCTTTCGCGATGGCAGGCGCGTCCACGCGGGGGAGGTAAACTTTGAAGGTGGTGCCGCGATGGGGTTCGCTGTAAACGCGGATGTCGCCGTCGCTTTGGCTGACAATGCCATAACAGGTGGCGAGGCCGAGGCCGGTGCCGCGCCCCACGCCCTTGGTGGTGAAGAACGGCTCGAAGAGATGGGACTGGACTTCCTTGGTCATGCCGACGCCGGTGTCGCTGATGGCGAGCATGACATATTCGCCGGCGAGCAGGGAGCGATTGCGGAAGCTGGTGGCCTGGTCGATCACCACGTTGGCGGTGCTGATGGTGAGCTTGCCGCCCTGGGGCATCGCATCGCGGGCATTGACCGCCATGTTGATGATGACCTGCTCGAGCTGGCCGGGGTCGGCTTTGATGTGCCCGAGTTTCGGGTCGAGCGCGGTGGCGAGTTCAATGTCCTCGCCGATCAGCCGGTGCAGCATTTTCCCGAGGCCGGAGACGATGCCGTTGAGTTGCAGCACGCGCGGCTGCAGGACCTGCTTGCGGCTGAAGGCGAGCAACTGGTTGGTGAGGGCGGCGGCGCGTTCGGAGGCCTGCTGGATCTCCAAGACGTTTTTATAGAGTGGATCGGCCTTGTCCATCTGCGCCACGATCATGCTGGAATAACCACCGATCACCGTGAGCATGTTGTTGAAATCATGGGCCACCCCACCGGCCAGCCGGCCGACGGCCTCCATCTTTTGGGATTGGCGGAGTTGCTCCTCGCTGCGCTGCAACGCCAGGGCGGCGCGGCGGGCCTCGGTGACATCCTGCACGGTGCCGATGATGCGGAGGGGCAGGCCCCGTTCGTCGCACAAGACTTCGCCCAAGCCATGGATGCACCGCTCCGTTCCATCGGAAAGCAACACGCGATGGTCCGCCGTGAACGGCTGTCCGGTTCGCGCCGCCGCGTCGAGCGCTTCACGCACGTGCTCGGTGTCCTCGGGATGAATGCGTTCCAGGCAGCGCTCCATGTGCGAGCCGAGATCTTCGTCGCCAAACCCGTAAAGCCGGGCGGTTTCTTCCGACCAGGTGACCTTGTTTTCCACGATGTCCCATTCCCAACTGCCCAGGTGCGCGATCTGCTGGGCGCGCGCGAGCCGGGCTTCGCTTTCTTTGAGATGCTGCTCGACCTGGCGGCGCTCGAGATTTTCCCGCGTCAGGTCGGCGGTGCGTTCGGTCACTTTGCGTTCGAAGCCGTCGCTCAGCATTTCCAGGCGTGCCTGGCGCTCGGCGGTGTTCCGCATTTCGGCCAGGCTCTTGCGCATGGCCACCAGCAGGAATGAGACTTCAAACATCACCCAGCCGCCGTGCTCCAGCGAGCGCGTGATGGGCGCGGCCAGCACGCCGTAAATCGACTGCGGCCAGAGCAACCCGCGCGCCAGGTGGTCCACGATGACGACCACCGTCGCCAAGGCCAGCACGCGCCAGTCGCGGTAGAAGGCGAGAATGGCCAGCGAGCCGAAGACGTGGAAATGCGTTTCAATGCGCCCGCCGGTCAGGTGGATCAACAACCCGGACATGAGCATTTGGCCGATGGCGACGACGTGCCGGGTCAGCGGATGGCCGGGGTGCCGGCAGGCGAGCCACACCGGCAAGGCGGTGACGAGGCCGCCGAGCAACACCGCGGCATACAGGTGGGGATGCGGTTCGCTTTGCAAGCCCGCCCAGGCGCGCGGGGAGATCAGCCACGCCGCCGCCACGCCCGCCGCCCATTGCCAGAGCATCAACCAGCCGAACAGGCGATCAGCATGCTTGATGATGCTTTGTTGCTGTTCCTTGAACAATTCCTGCGTGCGGGCGGATAGATTCGGATCGCGGCTCATCTTTAGAGAGGGTATCTCGGTGAAATTCAATCGGCGGAGTCCTCGGGGAGTTCCCGCAACGCGCAGCCAAACACCGGAGTCGTGGAAAGCGCCGGGCCGGAATCCGATCCGGTCACCAAGGCGAAAATGCGGGCGGCTCCCGCGTTGTCACCCGCGTGACCACGCGCGGCCGTGATGCCGCCTTGGAAGAGCAATGGCCCGCGGGGATGATACAGCATCACCTGCCCGGAGGTTTCGGCCCCGAAACGCGCGGCTTCGCGGCCGCCGTCGTCCTCGTGCAAAACCACTCCGGGAAGGCTGGCGGCGCTGCGCCACAAATCGCTCTGGGTCCAGTCGTCTCCCCACTCCTCGGGTTTGAGGAAAAACACATGCGCCGCCACACCATCGGAGCATTTGGCCAGCAGGCGGTTGAGTTCGTTCATGCTGGCGCGCGTGCAAGGGCATTGGGGGTGCGCGAACATGATCAGCGTCGGACGGTGCGCATCCCGGTCGATGGTGGCCCCGGTCGGCCAAATCACGGGCGTTTCACCGGTCGTGCCGGGCGCACTCTCGTATTTCATCACCATGGCCAGCCCGGCGCCGACGGCACCCAGCCAGACGATGCTCATCACCAGCATCGACACCGATCCTTTGGGGGCCGGCGCCATCAGCCCTTCGTTCTCGGACATGCGATGCATCTTCTTTTGGTCGTGGTGAGATTCAATGGGCGCTAATCAATTGCATGCAACCTAATTGCGCTCATCTCTTCGATTCGCCAGCTGTCCCTTAGGACAGGGTAAAAAGAGGCGC
>CAZQUC010000139.1:0-10159 GCA_964596095.1 uncultured Enterobacteriaceae bacterium | reverse complement strand
GGCACCTGGAGCCGACCGGTGAACAGCGGCTGGGATCAAAAGGCCAAAAGGCTGGATTCCCGAGCGCTTGGACCGGAACGTTCGACGCTTTCTCAGCGGAGAGGATACGTCTTGAGTTCGGCTTCCCACGTGTTGAAATCCTTGTAAGTGCCGAGGGACACAAAGAGTCGGCGTCCGGCGCTCAGGCGCTGGCGGCCCTGATCATCGAGCCGGTAGCGCGCGGCCACCGTGGGGCGCATGAATTTCCGGCCGGAAGCGGTGGCCAGCGTCGTCGGGGTCCAACTCTCCCCGGCATCGGTGGAAGTCATCCGAATGAGGTGACCCGTGCCACGGTGGGCCAGGTGGCTCGCGTGGGTGTCGCCCTCCGGCGTCCAGACCGCTTTCACGATGTCATAAGGCCCGGCTACGGCGACGCCGCAGAAGTAATCGTTTTTTCCCGACGGCACTTCCTGGGGCCAGCCGGCCTCCCCGAGCGACATGTCGCCGACCACCGCGCCAGTGGAGAGATCGATGCGCGCATGGCGATATTCGCGCCGGGTGTTTTCAAACTCGTCGCCCCGCGCATGGGTGAACTCGGCCCAGACGACTTCCAGGAAGCCTGGCTCGGTTTCCAGAAAATCGAACAACCGGGTCGCCCGCCCCGGCCCCGGATCGCGCAGGATGAGGCTGGCGTCGTCGTGGAAAGGATCATAAGCCGGGTCGCCTTCCAGACCGTTGGCGAGGAGGGTGCCGCGTCCGGGCGCGGTGACCACGCCGTCCCAACCGATGCGCAGATAGGCCAGCCGCTGGTCCTGGCCGCTGATCGGATGCTCGTGAAACACCAGATGCCAGCCATCGCCGGCGGCAGTTTCCTTAGCGAGGAAATAAGTCGAGCGCGACGCCACGCCGAACAGATGATGGCTTTGCCACGTGGCGCCGTTGTCATGACTGCGCGCGAGCCGCCATGTGCCGCTGCTGCTGGCGCCGCGCCGATACCAGAGCCACAGGGTATCCGGCGCCGCGGGATTCCGCGCCGCCATGGCATAGCATTTGCCGCCCTCCGGCAAATCCAGCGCCGCGGCGGCGGAAAGACGGCTGACATCGAAAATCGGCGAGGTCATCCGGCGGAGGACGCGCCCGTTGTGATCCGCCTGGAAATACGTCAGCGCCGCCGCCGCGCCTTCCCGCAGGTCGGGCACGATGCAAGGGGCGTTGTGGTCATCGACCGTCCAGGTCGCCGGGCCGACATGGAGGAGCGACGCGCTTTGAAAGCCCGCGAAATTCCCGCCATCAAGCGCTTGCAGCGCCCAGACCCCGCCGATTTTGCGTGGAAATTCACCCTCGGCGGGGACACCACGCTTGGTCGCGCCGCCGAAGACATCGTCATCGATCTCGACGAACAACGGCCAGACCCATTGCGACCAGAGGGCGTTGGGAATCGTGTCGGCGGTGAAGGTGGAGAGCGTGTGAGGCAGCGGCGGCGTCTCGCTCCCCGCGGTCGCGGCCGGGAACCCGGCCAAGCCGGCGGCAGCAAGCAAAAAACGTTGCCACCGCAGAGGAAAAAGCCAATCAAGACAGGACATGGCCGGTAGGGTCGGGGCTGGAAGGCGAGGTCGTCAACCTCACGATGGGGAGACGGGAATTATGGCTCTGCGTCGTTCACTTCAGGAGGATCACGGAGGGGTAGGGGACCGCTGCGGGCGAATCGAAACGACGTTTCCCCAATGAAGGGATAATTTTTTTCCTTGATGCATGGAAAAACAGGATTTTTTCAGAAGAAGGCGCGTATGAGGCCGGTGAAGAAAATGTGAATAGCTGCCTTAACGCATTGATTTTCAATATACAAATTGTGAACAATTTTGATATTGGAAATTATAGTGCTTCCTGGTTTTTTTGGTTGCCAAATGATCGAGGTTTGCTTAAGAGTGGGGCGAAGTGGGGCAAAATGGGGGAAAAATCAACAACATCGTGGGCTTTTCACGGAGAAGTCACGCTGACCTTGGATGCCAAGGGACGAGTGACCGTGCCGTCCCGATGGCGCTTCGAGGGATTGACGACCCTGCTGGCCCTCCCGGACGAGGACTTGCCGGTGCTGAAACTGATGCCGTCGCGGGTTTTTCACGAGATGCTGGAAAAAATGGAGTCCGACCCTACCCTGACCGAGGCGGAACGATTGAAGAAAATCCGGTATTATTCGCCGCGCGCCTTCGATTGCCCTTTGGACGCCCAAGGGCGGCTGCTGCTCCCTTCTAAATATGTGGAAAAACTCGAATTGTCAAAAGAAGTCACCCTGATTGGCGCCTACCGGCACATTGAAATCTGGCAGCCCACGGCCTGGAAGTCCCAATCGGAACAATTGGAGGCCGCCCATGACGCGGGATTGCTGCGCTTGAATCGTTGACCCCCTGTTTTTCTTCCGACCCTCCATCACCTCAACCTGAACACCCTATGAGATACGCATCGCCTCTCTCGACTGGAATGGACTGGCTCGGCCACCTGGCCGCCTGGCCCGAACGTCTGCGTTCCTGGATCGGCGCTCATCAGAAGTCGCACCCTCCGGTGTCGAGCCGTCTTGCGGGCGGCCTGCCCGGCGGAGAAGAGGAGGAATCGTCCGGGGAAAGCTATCATCGCAGCGTGATGGCGGAGGAAGTCCGGCATTTCCTCGCGCCCAGCTCGGACAAACTGTATCTCGACGGCACGCTGGGCGGCGGCGGTCACAGCGAGTCGTTGTTGAAGGAAGGGGCCTGCGTGTTGGCACTGGATCAGGATCAGGACGCGTTGGATTACGCCCGGCAGCGTCTGAGTTCTTACGAAGAGCGTATCGCCTTCATTCACATGAATTTCCGCAATTACCCCTCGCTTCTGCGTGAGGTGGGGCTGGAGAGCGGTCTCGATGGTCTGCTGCTCGACCTGGGGGTTTCTTCCTGGCAATTGGACCGTCCGGAGCGCGGTTTCTCCTTCCAGCACGACGGGCCGCTGGATATGAGGATGGATGCCTCGCGCGACGTGAGCGCCGAGACGTTGCTTGCGGAATCGCCCGAGGAGGAATTGCGGCGCATTTTCCGGGACTATGGCGAGGAGCCACAGGCCGGCCGGCTGGCCGCGGCCATCGTCAAGCGCCGGCAGGCGGCGACGTTTCGCACCACGGGAGATCTGGCGTCGTTCATCGAGCATCTGTGCGGCCGGCGCAGCGCACGGCACCCCGCGACCCGGGTCTTCCAAGCCCTGCGCATCGCCGTCAATGACGAGTTGGGCGCCCTGCGCGCCGCGTTGGAGGAAGCCCCGAAGTGGCTGAAAACGGGCGGTCGGTTGGTGGTGCTGACCTTTCATAGCCTCGAAGACCGCATGGTGAAACAATATCTCGCGGAGCACAGCCGCCCGACCCTCGACCGGCCCGAATGGCCCGCACCCCGTCCGAATCCGGAGTGTTATTTCCGTCTGGTCGTCCGCAAAGGACTGGCCCCCGGCGACCAGGAAATCGCCGCCAATCCCCGTGCCCGCAGCGCCCGGCTGCGCGTCGCCGAACGTCTGCCTCATCATGAAAAAGCTGCCCAGAAGATCGCCTAGTCATTCACCCAGTCTTGCCTGGGTCGCCTTTGCGCTGCTGTTTCTCGCCCTCGCCGGCGGGATCGGCGGGCTTTACGCGCACCGGCAGAATCAGGAAACGACCAAGAAGAAATTGATCATCGAACTGGAGAAAGAAATCGCCGAAGCCCAGGATAAAACCCTGGCATTGGCCGACGAATTCGAAGGCCGCATCGCCTTCGCCCAGCTCAAGCTGGCGGTGAAGGAAAAGAATCTCCCGCTGGCCTCCATCGCGCCCACCCGCCGCGAAGTGATCACCACCGCGGCCGGTCACGCCGCTCCCGCTACGGCGGGCACGGTCATCCCAGTCGTCCATCATCCTTGAATTTCCCGCCAGTCAACCCCTTCCGCCTGATCTTACCGACTTTACCTCTCATCCATCACCCATGTCATCCTCGGATTCGTCCAAGACCTCCGCTGCCAAAGGCGGAGCGGCGCGGGAAGCGCAGGCGCTGGAAAAGTGCTTGCGCGGCCGGGCCGTGTTCTTGTCCACGGGGATGGTGATGTTATTCAGCCTGCTGGGCTGGCGGCTGGTGAATCTGCACGTCTATCATGGCGGCCGCTTTGCCGAGGCGGCCCGCGAGGCCAGCTTCCGCCGCGCCGAGCTGTCCGCCATGCGCGGCGCGATCTTGGATGCCAACGGCGAAATCCTCGCCATCGACCGCCGCGCGTATGCCGTGGTGGTGGATCGGAATCTGCTGCGCGATCCCAATCTCGCCATGCGTGCGTTGGCCGCGGAGTTGGGGAAAAACCCGCGTGACATCCCCAGGTATTTCAATGAGGAAGAGATGCGGGAAGCGAGCGTCCGGCGTATGGTCGCCCAAGTGGCGCCGTGGCTCGCCATGTCTCCCGAGGCGCTGCTCGAAAAGATCGGTCCGGGCGCGCGCGGCGAGGTGATCATCACCAAAGAGCTGGCGGATGAGACGGCGCGGAAGCTGGAGGAATTCCTGGAGCGCGAGCGCATCCCCGGTGTCATCGTGCGCGAAAGTTACAAACGATCCTATCCGTTTCCCGATCGCGGGGTCCATGTGGTGGGCTTCGTGAACAATGAGAACCGCGGCATGGACGGCGTGGAAAAGACCATGGAACGCGTCCTGCGCGCTGAGCCGGGATACCAGTGGTATGAGCGCGATCCCTTGGGCGGCGAGACGCGTTCGACGGACCGCGAATCCAAGGAAGCGAAGCCCGGCCGCACCATCAGATTGACCCTCGACATGGGCGTGCAAAACCTCGTCGAGGAAGAATTGTCGCGCGTCGGCCAGGACGCCGATGAAGTCTATGCGCCGAAACTCAACGCCGACGGACTGTGTGTGATCCTGATGGATCCGGCCACCAATTCCCTCCTCGCCCTCGCCAACCGGCCCACGCATAACCTTGATCGTCTGACGCGCCTGACCCCCAATTTCGCGGTCGCCGAATCCTACGAACCGGGCTCCACCTTCAAGATTTGCTCCTTCCTCGGCGTGCTCGATCAGCGGCTGGTGGGGCTCGCCACACCGCTCTACCTGCACGGCGGGCGCTACCAGAAAGGCGAGATCAATATCCGCGACGAACACCCGCTGGAAAGCGCGCCCGTCCTCACCGCGTTCTCGTATTCGAGTAACATCGCCTCTTACAAACTGGCGGCCCAGTTGGGCGGCAACCGGTATCATCGCTATGTCACCAACCTGGGCTTCGGAGAGCGCACCGGCGTGGCCTTGCCCAATGAGGCGTCGGGCCGTGTCCGCGCGCCGCAACAGTGGGGCACGTTGTCCCTGCGCAGCATGTCATTCGGCTACGAGGTCAATGTCACCCCGCTGCAGCTCCTGAATGCCTATGTGGCGCTGCTCAACAACGGCGTGCTGCGCCGTCCACGGCTGGTGGAGGCGGTGCTCAACGACGAGAACGAAGTCATCGAGCGCCGGGAACCGGAGGTGATCCGCCAGGTGTGTGGCGCCGCGGCCGCGCGGCAGATCAAGGATGCCATGCTGGAGGTGGTGAAAAAAGGCACCGCCAAGAAAGCGGCGATTCCCGGCTACCAGGTTGGCGGCAAAACCGGCACTTCCCAGCGCTACAACGTGGACCGGAAACAATACGTGAAGGGCGAATACGTGGTGTCGTTCGTGGGTTTCGTGCAATCGACGCGCGGTGTCGAACTGGCCGGCGTGGTCGTCATCGACAACCCGAAGGTCGAATCCCATTTGCGTTACGGCGGGCATCTCGCGGCGCCGTTGTTCCGGCGCATTGCGGCCCGCGTCCTTGAGCATCGCCAGGCGCCCGTGGATCCCAAACTGAGCGGGGGGGGCGCCGTGGCGACCAACCGATGAACCATTTTCCCGAAGAAACGGCGTGAAGCTATCCGATTTAGTTGCAACCTTGGGCGATGTCAGGGCCACCGGGCCGCTGGATGTGGAATGGCGTGGCCTGACCTATGACTCCCGGAAAGTCAAGCCAGGATATCTTTACTGCGCCTTGAAAGGGCAGAAGCACGACGCCACCGAATTCGCGGGTCAGGCTATCGAAAAGGGCGCGGTGGGCGTGCTCAGCGAGAAGGCTCCCACCCATGTGGGCGTGGCCTGGCTGCACGCCGGTGATGCGCGCGCCAGCATGGCCGACGCGGCGGCGTTGTTTTACGGGCATCCCAGCGAGCGCCTGCTCGTCGCCGGGGTGACCGGCACCAACGGCAAGACCACCACGGCGTTCCTGCTCCAGCATTTGCTGAAAGCCTCGCGTCGGCGCGCCGGGCTGCTGGGCACGGTTGTTTACGACGATGGGATCACGCGCGGCCCCGCCAACCACACCACGCCGGAGAGCGTTGATTTGCAGGAGATGCTGGCCCGCATGGTGGAAAACCAATGCGCCGGTGTGGCCATGGAGGTCAGCTCCCATGCGCTCGCGCAATCCCGCGCCCGGGCCGTGGCCTTCGACGCGGCGATCTTCACCAATCTCACTCAGGACCACCTCGACTTCCATGCCACGATGGAGGATTACTTCGAGGCCAAAGCCTTGCTCTTCGAGCAGGTCGTCAATCAATCCACCAAGAAGCCGACAGCGGTCATCAATACCGACGATCCCTGGGGGCGGCGGCTGGCGACGCGCCTCGGCGCGCGGGGGAAATTCGTCCGTTATGGCTTCGGTGTTTCCACGGACTACCGGGCGTCGAACGTGAAATTCGACTTACAGGGAACGCAATACCAGTTGGAGGTCGGCGAGCGCAAGTTACTGGTGCGCACGCCGCTCATCGGGCGGTTCAATGTTTATAACAGTCTCGCCTCGCTGGCGGGCGCCGTGGCCTGCGGGTTGAATCTGCGCGAGGCCGTGAGCAACCTGTCCCTCGCGCCCCAGGTGCCGGGCCGGCTGGAAAGTGTCGCCGAGAAACGAGCCTTCCGGGTCTTCGTCGATTACGCGCACACGCCGGACGCGCTGCAAAACGTCCTCACCACCCTGCGCGAAGTGAACCCACGGCGGTTGATCGTCGTCTTCGGCTGCGGCGGTGATCGCGACGCCGGCAAACGTCCGTTGATGGGCGCGGCGGCGGCCGAGTTCGGCGACTTGGTGATCGTCACCTCCGACAACCCGCGCACCGAAGACCCCGCCGCCATTTTGAAAGACATCGTCACCGGTCTCGGCGCGGCCGCGCATCTCGTGATCGAGGATCGCGCGGAAGCCATCGCGCGGGCCATCGACTTCGCGCAGGATGGCGACATCGTGCTCATCGCCGGCAAAGGGCATGAGGATTACCAGATTTTCGCGGATCGCACCATCGACTTCGACGACCGGAAAGCGGCCCGCCGGGCGATTGAAAACAAAGCGGTGGCCAAGTCCGCGGCCGAGCGCCGCCCGCCGCGGCCGACCCCACCCGGGAGGCACAAACCATGAAACCGGTCACCTTGGCCCAACTCGCCGTCTGGGGTGGGGGACGCCTGTTGCAGGGCGATCCCGCCGCGCGCGTGACCATCGTCTCCACCGATACCCGCGCGCTGGCGGCCGGCGCGCTTTTCGTGCCCCTGGCGGGTGAAACTTTTGACGCTCATGATTTTCTTCCACAAGCTTTTGCCCTCGGCGCGACGGCGGCGCTCGCTTCCCGAGCCCTCGCGCCGGAAACTCTCGCCACCTTTGGCGCGATCATCCACGTCCCGGACACCTTGCGCGCGCTCCAGGAAATCGCCGCGCGCTATCGCGAAACCCTAGGTGATTTCCAAGTCGTCGCCGTGACCGGCTCGAACGGGAAAACCTCCACCAAGGATTTTCTGTGTGCGGTGCTGGCGGAGCAGTTCCCGGTGCGCGCGACCAAGGGGAACCTCAACAACCACATCGGCCTGCCGCTCAGTGTGCTGAGCGTGGAGGAAGGCGACCGGGTGGGCGTGTTTGAATTGGGCATGAATCATTTCGGGGAAATCGCCCCGCTGGCGGCCATCGCGCGGCCGGACGTGGCGGTCATCACCAACATCGGGACCGCGCACATCGAATTCCTTGGTAGCCGGGAAGGCATCGCCGAGGAAAAAGGCCGGCTCGTCGAAGCCGTGGGCGCGGGCGGTTGCGTGGTGCTGAATGCCGATGACGACATGACGTCCTCGCTCGCCGCGCGCACTTCGGCGCGCGTGCTGACGGCTGGCTTTTCCGGCGGGGATGTGCGGGCCGCTGACGTCGCTGGGTCACGTTTTCACTTGGTGGCGGAGACGTTCGGCATTCCGGCGGGCGCCCTCTCGATCGAGTTGCCGGTGCCGGGGCATCACATGATCGGCAATGCGCTGCTGGCGGCCACGGTGGGGTTGCACTTCGGGTTGCGTCCCGCGCAGATCAAAGCGGGCCTGGAGCATGCACGGCTCACCAGTGGGCGGCTCCAGCGGCGGGTGGTGGCCGACGTGCCGGTGCTGGACGATACTTACAATGCCAATCCCGATTCGATGATCGCCGCCTTGCGCACCCTCGCTGCGGAACCGTGCGCGGGCCGACGCGTGGCCGTGCTGGGGCGGATGGGCGAACTGGGCGGGCACGCCGCCGCGGGTCATCGCGAGGTGGGGCGCGCGGCGCGCGAGGTCGCGGTCGATTTCCTGCTCACCGTCGGTGACGACGACTCGCGGCTGATCCATGAAGCCTATGACGACCCCGCGACTTCCCGTCATGTGGCAACACCGCAAGTGGCGGCGGACTTTCTGAGAGAATTTACCAGGGCCTCGGACCTCGTCCTTATCAAGGGGTGCCGCGCGGCCCGCATGGAACGCGTCATCGCCTTGCTGGAGGGCGAACCGGTGGCCGGAGCGGCCGCCACCCACTGAGCCACCTTTCCCGTCATCATGTTATACTGGATTTACGACATCACCGAGGCGTTGAAAAGCGAAGGGCTTTTCTACAAGCTGCTGAACGTCTTCAAGTATCAGACGTTCCGCGCCACGGCCGCCTGTATTATCGCCTTCGTGTTGGTGGTGCTGACGGGAGACCGGGTGATCCGCAAACTGATCTCGCTCAAAATCGGCCAGCCGGTGCGCACGGCGGAAGAGGTCCACAAATTGTTCGAACTGCACGGCCGCAAGGCCGGCACGCCGACCATGGGCGGGGTGATGATCATCGGGGGCGTGCTGATCGCCACGCTTTTGTGCGGGCGCCTCGACAATGAATTCGTGTGGACGGCCCTGTTCGTGTTTCTCAGCCTCGGGGCGCTGGGATTCGTCGATGATTACGCGAAGGTGGTGAAGAAAAATTCCGCCGGGGTGTCGGCGCGGGCGAAACTGGCCGTGCAATTCGCGGTGGCGCTCACGGCGGGGGGGTTCCTGTATTACTCACACATTGCCGATGACTTCATGGGCAAACTGTATTTCCCCTTCATCAAGGCGCCCATCATCAACGACCTCGGCGTGCTGACCCTGGCCTTCGTCGCCACGGTGATCGTGGGCAGCTCCAACGCGGTCAATCTGACCGACGGGCTGGATGGATTGGCCACCGGCTGCACCATCACCGTGGCGCTGGCTTACGGGTTGTTTTGTTATGTGGTCGGCCATGCGGGATTTTCCAATTACCTGAACATTCCTCACCATTCGATGGTCGGCGAGCTGGCGATCGTGAGCGCGGCCCTGGTGGGCGCGTCGCTGGGTTTTCTATGGTTCAATTGCCATCCGGCGAAGGTTTTTATGGGTGACACCAGCTCGCTGGCGATCGGGGGCCTGCTCGGCACCATCGCGGTGTGCTGCAAACAGGAGCTGACCCTGCTCATCGTCGGGTTTGTCTTCGTGATGGAGGCGGGATCGGTGATGTTACAAGTCGCGAGTTTCAAACTTCGGGGCGGCAAACGCATCTTCCGCATGTCTCCCATCCATCATCATTTCGAGCTGGGCGGCTGGGCCGAAACGACGGTCGTGACCCGGTTTTGGATCCTGTCGATCATCTGCGCGCTGGTGGGACTGGCGTCGCTCAAACTTCGTTGAGTTTTATCCATCATGAGCCTCTCCGGCCAACACATCGCCATTCTCGGACTCGGGGCCAGCGGCCGCGGGGCGGCGCGCCTGGCGATGAAGCGGGGCGCGACGGTGACGGCTTATGACGGCGGATCGGAGGAAAAACTCGGGCCGGCCGCCGCCGCGTGGCGCGCGGAGGGGATCACCGTGCATCTGGGCGCGAA
>CAZQUC010000138.1:0-10336 GCA_964596095.1 uncultured Enterobacteriaceae bacterium | reverse complement strand
CCTTTTCTTTTGGAATGACTCGATGGAGAAGGCATCCGGAGCCGGAATATTTACGGCTTGCGGACAGCGGATGGGGATTTGATCACGGGGATGGAAATGGATAAGGCAGAGAAGCGATTTTCCAGCGACTTGCGGTTGGGGACGTGGCATTTGAGGCAATCATTGTGAAGCACGACCGGCCCGGCGAAACGGAGCATCCCCTTCTCCTCGCTGACAAACTCCTTTTCACCGGCGGCCAAGGCTTTCAATGCCCTCCGATCAAAATCATCCTGCGGCGCGTGGTCTTCGTTCATGATCGTCTCATCGGGCGCAAGCCAGCGGAGCGCGACGCTGAAATCGTTTTCCATCTCCTTGAAGACATCGACCAGCGATTCCGACGGAATGGTCTTGGACTCCCCACGGCGAAAAAAGTCGCGGTGCATCACTTGCAGCGCGCCATGCAAGGCCAAATGCAATAGCCGCCCGCGGGCGATGGCTTCGTCTTTCCCGATGGGAGCCAATGCCGTTGGCGAAGGAGAAGACGCTTTTTCTTTTTCCCCCGCCGGCGAGGGGCTGATCTCCTTAACGGACGGCGGCTCCGGCTCGGCGGAGGACGCCAGCGATGCCAGCACGAGCATCAAAACAACGTGCCGGCCAATGAGGCAGTGAAAATCGGACATTTCGTGATGATAGGAGCCTATCATTCAAGTGATATCTGCCAACCTTCCCGCCCTGTAGGGAAAAGGCACTTCGCCGTGTCCGCCCCTTTAAGCCACTCCTCCACTACGGCCGGGTGACCTGGAGCCGGAAAAAGCGCAGCGGAGCGGACGGGGCCGCAGGGAGGGTCATCACGGCACCGGTGCCGGGGTGCGGGGCGCCTTCGTCCGCCCAGGCGCGAAGATCGCCGGAGCTTTGCAGGAGATAACGATAACCGGCGCGCGAAGGAAAGGTAATGACCTGGGAAGCGGAATGGTAATCGAGGAGGGGCGGACGGAGGGGAAGGTGGGGGCGCAGCGCCGCCAGTTGCGGGCGGTCCTGGCCACCGGCCGGGGGACGCAGCAGGAGGAAGTAGTCGTCTCCCCACCACGGCCCGGCGGCCCACCAGCACCAGCCGAGCCAGACATCAGCATGGGCTTCGAGGTGGTCGAGCTGATCGCCGATCGCCGCGAGGGAAATGGCGTCGCCCGCTCCGCCGAATTCGCCCAGAAAGGCGCGGTGTCCGTGCTGCCGCAGCCAGGCGGTGACGCCTGCGAGCCGCTGGCTGCCGATGGTGGTGCTGACGGCGGTGGAGCTGGTGCCGGAGGAATCCGCATCGAGATACTGGTGGATTTCAAACGCGAAGTTGTCGCCGGGATCCACGACCTCCAGCATGGCGACCGCGTTGGGCGTGCCATACCAGTTCTGCGCCCAGCTGTGGCCGCCGGACCAGCCGTTGCCGCAGACAAGGACCAATTGCGTCGCGCCCGCGCCCCGGATGGCGGCCAACGCGGCGTTGGCGGCCGCGCGCCATTGCTCGGTGGGCATGTCGTGCGGCTCGTTCATCAAGCCGAAGAGGACCCGCGGGTTGTCCTTGAAAAGAAGGGCCAGCCGCCGCCAGAAATCGGCGAAGGCCTCGTGTGGCACCGCCTCGGAGCCGATGAGCTGCCCGTGATAGCGGGCGTAGTTGTGCGGATCGAGAATGACGAACGCGCCCTTGGCCGTGGTGGCTTCGACAAAGCCTTGCAAGCGGCTCTGCTCCGTCGCGTCGAAGGCGCCGTGGAGCGTCTGCTGGAGCCGTTCCCAACGAAAGGGCAGGCGGATCACATTCATGTCCCGGGACAGGAAGTAATCGACCTCGCTTTGTCCGGGGTAAATGTAATGCGTCCCGTAAGTTCCCGGCAGCGCGCCTTCGCCGAATTCCGCGCCGGCCAGCGAGACGCCTTGGTAGGCCAGCTCCGCCGGACACACCGCGGCGAGGAGCCATCCGGCGATGGCGAAAGGCACGTGGAGGCGGCAACGCGGGCGGCTCATGCGGGACAAGAGTCGTCCCCGTGTTTCCCGGCGTCAAGTTGGCCGCGCGGCAGGCTCGATTTGGAGTGCGGAGGCTTGCCTCCGCTTTTTCGGCTCACCGGCTTGCCGGTGAGGAGGCATTGGAGAAAGCAGGAAAGAGAGGGACGATTGGGAGTGAGCGAAGGCCGATTTGTCCCGCCCCGAGGGGCAAGCCCCTCACCCCCCCAGAGCGGAGGCAAGCCGTCCGCACTCCAGACGCCTCCCCCCGCTACGAACGCTCAGCGCGACGATTCGCGCACGCGGAAGAACAGCCGCTCCTCGGTGGCGAGGTTCGGGAATTGCGGATTGCCCGCCGCTGTGCCGTGATACGTGGTGCGGTCGCCCGCGCCGGCCGGGACGTCCGTGGCGAGCGGCTGCCACTCGCCGAGCGCGCGGCTGTATTCCACATCGAAGGTTTGGCCGGCGGTGGATCCCCAGGTGAGATCGAGCGTGCCGGCCGCGCGGTCGATCTGGAAATCGAGCAACGGCAACGTGGCGGCGGGCGTCGCGGCCACGGCATCGGCGAGGCGCTGGGCCACCACGAGGTTGTCCCACGTGGTGGTGAAGCCCGCGCCCGACCCCAGCCGCACCGCGGAGGACCAGTTGGTGCCGGTGTAGGCCACGGCTGCGTCCGCGGTGTGGTCCGCGCCGTGATCGTAATCCTCGCCATCGGGATCGACCCACAGCTTGACCAGGTCGGCATCGAAATCGACCGCCCCGACCAAACGATACGTGACACCGGCTTCCACGGGGATGGGAGTGAGCGCGGTCGTGCCAAGGGCGGTGCCGGTCACGCCGAAAAACCGCTCGCCCGTGCTCTGGCCGGGAATGCCGAAGAAAATCCGCTCCGTGCCGAAATCATAAGAGCTGAACCCGCTCCATTGATTGGTTCCTTCGTCCAACAACACGTCGAGGCGGTAATCGACCGCGAAATACACCACGCCGCCGGCGCGGAAGGCGCCTTCACGTTCGTTCGAGCCGGCGTCCACGCCTTCAGTGGGACCGCCGAACTCGCGTTTCGCGGAGTTTCCGCTGGTGAGCAACACACCGTCGAGGACTTCCGGCGCGGCGGTCACATCATCCCAGGTGGAGGGCGCTTGCGGCTCCGCGTTAGGCTCCGCGGTGCGGAGGTAGCTCCACCCCGTGCCACCATCCAGGCCCGCGATCGGGCCGTCGGGATACTCGAACGGCTCGGTGCCGATGATCTCCGCCGGGTCGCTGCCAACCGCGAAGGTCCAGGTCTCCGTGCGCGAGGCGCCCAAGGTGTCGCGATACGTCAGCTCGACGGTATGGGAAGACAGGAACGGCCACGCGCCTCCCGGCGGCGCGAAGGTGATGACGACCACCTGCGGCGAGGGGCGGGTGAGCTGCGGCGTCACGGCCGCGCCATCCACGCTCAGCGACACGGAGGCGTCGTCGAGGCCCGCCACGCCGTCAATGATCTCGATGCGGATCGGCTGGAGCGCGCCGTTTTCCTGGGAGTTCGGGTAAGGGGCCAGCGCGTGGAGCGAGGGGACGGCCGCGCGCCCGGTGGGATACGCTTTGATCGCCTCGGGGTCGGCGGGATCATCCACCAGCACCTTCGTGCCGTCGGCTTTGAGGGAAAAGAATTCCACACTCGCGTCGCCGGTCCCCTGCCACCACAGCAGCCGCACGGGATACAGCCCGGCGGTGGGAACGACGACGTCGAAAAGCGTGTCGCCCTCCGCGCCGCGGCCGCCATCGAAGACGCCGAGGGTCACGCGTTGGGTAAAGTCGAGCGGCGTGGCGCCCGCGGAGACCAGAAACCCGTCGTCGCTGGTGACGCCGAATCGCGTGAGACCGGCCGGCAGGTCCAGCCACGCGAAGACTTCCGCCACGATGTGGTTGGTGGAGCCGGTGAGGCCGGGCACGCCGGGGATCGGCTGGCCGGGAAATTCGCCATGGCCGCCGCCGATGTCCCAGTCGAGCCCTTCCGTGACGAGATAAACGCCGCCCGTTTCGGAGCCGGGTTCGATGAGGTTGGCCGCCACCTGGCCCGTCCGGCGGTCGGCGTAGGCTTGCGCCAATTGGCGCTCGGGTTGGGGCAGGACGTTGGTCGCGTCACCGGGATAACGCGCGAAGCCGAGTTGATGCAACGTGGCCCGGAAGCCGCGCGAGCCCGTCGCCACCTCGCCGGTGGGCGCCTGCCAGGCCGCTTCCAGTGGCGTATAGGACCGGGTGGTGATCGGCCCTTCGAAGGTGATCAACTGGTTGGCGGTGTCCCGCGCGGCGATGACCACCTGTCGCGGCCCGTTCTCGAACACCGCGGCCACGCTTTGGCTGAAGGACAGCACCGTCACCCCGCCGGTCTTGTTGACCGCCACCGCGAGCGGCGCGCCATCGACCGTCACCGTCACGGGTCGGGCGGGATCGAACTGAGCGCCGCCGGCGTCGGTGAATTCCGCGCGGAACTCCAGCGCATTCAGGCTGACGCCGGTGACGATGACCCCGGACGGCGCGGGCAGCAGGTCCGTCAAGCTGTCCGCTACTTGCAGGTTATCCCATGTGGTGGTGAACCCGGCGCCCGAGCCCAGCCGCACCGCGGAGGACCAGTTCGTGCCGGTGTAAGCCACGGCCACATCGGCGGAATGCGTCACGCCGTTGTCGAAATCATTGGCATCGGGATTGACCCAGAGTTTGACCAAGTCGGCGTCGAAATCCACCGCACCGATGAGGCGATACGTGACGCCGGCTTCCACCGGGATGGGCGAGAGCGTGGTGCCGCCCAACGCCGTGCCCGCGAGGCCGAAATAGCGGAGTGCGGTGTTTTGCGTCGGCAGGCCGAAGAAAATCCGCTCCGTGCCGAAGTCATAGGAGCTGAACCCGCTCCATTGGTTGGTTCCTTCATCCAGCAACACGTCGAGCATGTAATCGACGGCAAAAAAGACGACGCCCTCGGCACGGAACGCGCCCTCGCGTTCGTTGGAGCCGGCGCCCGAGCCTTCGGTCGGCCCGCCGAATTCGCGCTTGGCGGAATTCCCACTGGTGAGCAGCGTGCCATCGAAAACTTCCGGCCCGGCGGTGACGTCGTCCCAAGTGGAAGGTGCCTGCGGCTCGGCATTCGGCTCCGCGGTGCGGAGGTAACTCCACCCCGTGCCGCCGTCCAGGCCCACGACCGGGCCATCAGGATAGGCGAAAGGTTCATCGCCGATAATCTCGGCGGCGGCGGGGATGGCGGCCAGGGTCAAGCCCAGCAGGGCCGGATAGATGGAGGTCAGGCGGGGATATGATGGCAATTTCATGAATGGCGGGGATGTGAGGGATCCGCAACGGACGGGCGGAAGCGCCGCCGCTCCGGGGGCGGGGGAATGGGGAAACGGGAAAAGCCGGAGCCCGCATGGCTCCGGCCGAATTGAAACGCGCCGTGTGCGTCCGGGGATCTCCCGGAACGCGGCTCAGGGATTGGCTTCTCTTTACGGACGACCGCGCCGCGCGCGCCGCGTGGCCACGCCCAAGCCGAGGCCCAGCACCGCCAAGACGCCCGTGGCGGGCTCGGGCACGACGATATTGGCAAAGCTGTCGGTGACGAGCAGGTCATCCCACGTGGTGGTGAAGCCCGCGCCCGAACCCAGGCGCACCGCGGTGGACCAATTCGTGCCATCATAAGGCACGGCCAAGTCGGCGGAATGCGTCGCGCCGTTGTCGAAGTCGGCGGCATCCGGGTTGACCCACAGCTTGACCAGATCAGCATCGAAATCCACCGCGCCCACGAGCTGGTAAGTCACCCCGGCTTCGACGGCGATGGTGGTGAGACCGCCCACCGCGCCCGCGACGCCCAAATAACGCGCGGCGGTGGCTTGGCCGGGCAGACCGAAGAAAATTCGCTCCGCGCCGAAATCATAAGAGCTGAAGCCGCTCCACTGGGTGGCGCCTTCGTCCAGCAGTGTATCGACGCTCCAGTTCACCGCGAAATAAACCACGCCCGCGCCGCGGAACGCTCCTTCACGCTCGTTGGAGCCCGCGCCCGAGCCTTCGGTCAGGCCGCCGAATTCACGTCTGGCGGAATTGCCGCTGGTCACCAACACGCCGCCCTGCACCTGCGGCTCGGCGGTCACGTTGTTCCAGTTGGAGGGCGACTGCGGCGCCGCGTCGGGCTCCGCGGTCCGGAGATAGTCCCAGCCCGTGCCGCCGGTCTGGCCGGCAATGGGGCCGTCGTTGTAATCAAAGCCCTCGATTCCGATGATGGCGGCGGATGACGGAGTGGAAGCCAGCACGATCGCGGCCAAGGCGGCGCTTGAAGTCAGGAGTTTGTGCGTAGAACGGAGTTTCGATGGTTGCATGTCGGTTTGTTGCGGGATGGAAGGATGATGGCGGGATGTTTGGGAAGGAACATTGTTCCTCCTGGGGTTTCGCAAGCGATTATGCCTTCCGGAATCATCACTTCCCCCCGGAATAGGCATTCGGAAATGGGCAAGGCACCTCCGGGATAGTCCCGTGTTCAGCAAATTGAAGTAACGGGCGCCACCCCGTCGAAAACGCCGGTCCGGCCGCCGTGCCGCGCTCAGCCGGTTCCCCTGGATTTCAAAAGGCAGGCTGGACCGTCGCTTCGTGCCCCTAGAAATTGATGGCAGAGGGTTGGCAGGAAAATATTTGGTTCTCATTTTCTTGTCCCCAATTTTCCTTCCATAACATGAACGTGATGGCGCGTGCGCCTCTTTTGGGTGTAAAATGCTTGCCTCGGATTGCGCACGGTCTATGAAGTCGCGGCGGGCGCGCCCGCCCGCTTCTTCCGCGGCCGTTACACGCGGGCCACTCCTTGAATCATGCGCTCCCCACTCCCGACCCCGTTTCTCTTTGGATCGATCGTGCTGATGGCCGCATTCACCGGTGCCGCGCGGGGGGTGCCGGGTGACGTGCTGCCGCAAGCGTTGCCTCGCCTCGAAATCGAAGGCCGCGTGAGTGTCGCGCGGATCACCGCCGACCAAGGCGTGGTGATCGCGGGCGGCTTCTGGTCGGTCAATGGCGTGCTGACTCCGAACTTCGCGCGGCTGCGTCCCGACGGCGCGCTGGACCCCGGTTTCCAGTCGGAACTCGGCCTGGTGAACGGATTCCTCTCGAGTTACGATTTGCACGAGCGGGCGCTGAAACTCTTCGCGCTCTCGGATGGCCGCGTGTGGGTGGGGGTGGAGAGCCCGGATGCCGAAGTCAGTCGCCGGTGGATGGTGCTGGACGCCGAAGGCCGTTTGCGTCCCGATGATTTTCCATCGCTGCCCCGTCTCGGCGCAGGCACGTTTTCGCCACAGTTCGAGGCAAACGGCAAGCTCGTGCTGCGGCAGCTCACCGGCCGCTATGCGGAGGCGGCGCTCCGCCGGGTGACGCTGGCCGACGGCACGGAAGACGCCGCCTTTGCACCGCGGCTGCCCGACGAAGCGCCGCCCATGTTCGCGACGCCGGCGGATGAGGAGAAAATCTGGGTCGGCGGCCGGGTGCCGGGAGCGTCGTTTTTCCCGGCCTCGCAGCCCGCGCGGATTTCACAAACCCTCTATCGCCTGCATGAAGACGGCACGAAGGATGCGGACTTCGCCACCCAATCGTTCGCCGAGGGCAATCTGGTCGGTCTCTTCGCCCGCCCCGGAGCGGAAGTGACGCTGGTGTTTCAAGATACCTTGGACTTCATCTATCGGAGCGGCCTCATCAACAGCGCGCCCTTGCCGGTGGTGCGGCTTGGCTTCGACGGCGCCGCGCGCGGCCGCCAGGTCTGGAGCGGGCTTTACGCCACCAACGGGATCAACCCCTGCCCGGTGCAGGAAGCGGATGGCAGCCTGCTCGTGCTGCGGCCACCGGACCTGTCCGTCTGGTGGCGTTACACGCCTGGAGGGGAAAGGGATCCCGCCTTCGCTCTGGCGGCCGACGCTTCGGGGAGTCTGGAGCGCTTCCCGGACGGCCGCCTGCTCGTCAATGGCCAACGGCGGGTGCTGGTTTCCGGGGAAACCGACCCTTCCTGGACGCCGCCCCAACTGCGCCAGCCGGGCTATGTGGCGGAAATGGCGACGGCTCCAGAGGGCGGGGTGTATGCGCTGGGCGGATTCGATTTCCTCGACGGCCGCGCCGTGCCGCCGGTGGTTCGTCTTCGCGCCGGCGGCTCGCTGGATGAGACGTTCACCCTCGACCCCCGGGCCACCGGAGCGTTGACGCGCCCCGCCTCCCTGCCCGACGGCCGGTTGTATCTGCTGGAGCAGGTCTTCTCGGCGGAACGAGGCCGGAATTATTCCCGGATCATCCGGCTCCTCGCCACTGGCACGCTGGATCCGGGCTTCGCGCCCTTCGGATATCAGCCGGGCGATCCTCTCGGCGATCTCAACGTCAGTCCCACGGATTTCGTGGCCTTTCCCGATGGGTCGCTGATCGCCATCGAGTATTCAACCCATGGCCCGGCCGTGCCGACGGCCCGCAAATACAGAATCCGGGCGGATGGTTCCTTCGATCCCTCCTTTCCAGAACCTTTCGAAGAATGGCAGCAGACAAAAGTGCTGCCATTGCCCGACGGGCGCTTCTGGGTCGGCCACGAGCGGTTTTCGCCCTCGGGAGTCAAAGAATCGGCGTTGCCGCTGGATGACACCGGGTATGAGAGAGTCGTGCCCGCGGTGTTGTTGCCGGATGGCCGGGTGTTGTTCCATCGCCGGGCGTCCTTGGCGGCGACAACCCCCGACGGCTCCGGCTGGGATCCCGGCTTTGTCTTCCATGGCGGCGCGGTGTCGGAATCCTCTGTCATTCAGGTGGAAGGCGGGAAATTCCATGTCCTGAATCGCTATGCCTCCACGAGCCGTTCCCTGCTCAGCCGCTACTTCGCCGATGGCCGCCGGGATCCGGCCTTCCATGTGCCTGTCCCGCGCCGCCATACGGTCCCGCCCGGAGTGGTGGAGCCGGTGCTCGGGCTCTCCGGTATCTCCTCCAGCCATGCCATCCTCGGCAGCGGCCAACTCGGGACGTATTCCCTGCTCGTCCACCCCTCAGCCGTGTGGCTCGGCGGGTATTTCACGGAAGTCGCCGGCAAGCGGCGCGATAGCCTGGTCCGTTTGGAAACCGGCGCGCCCGCCGGCTATGCCGCGTGGATCGCCGCCGTGCTGCGCGATCCAGCTTACTCCGCCGAAAGCCGCAGGGAAGACGCCGATCCTGACCACGACGGGGCGCCGAATTTCCTGGAATACGCCACCGGCAGCGATCCGCTGGCGATGGATGCCGAACTAACCCAGCCGCAACTCCTCGCCACCGCACCGCTGACCGTAGCGTTTTACCGCAACCCCGACGCGCCTGAAATCACGCTCGTGCCGGAGGTGAGCGAAAACGGCGCGGACTGGCGCGTCGCCACCGCGGCGGAGGTCAGCGTGCGGCCCTCCACCGGATTGCGCACGGTCTATCAAGTCGCGGCCGGCGCGCCGATCCGCTTCGTGCGCGGCCGCTACACCCAAGCGCCCTGATGACTCGTCGCGGGCCTCGCGGTTGACCATGCCAACGGGATGCGGCATGAGGGAGAACCGGCTTCGGAGCGCGCAGGGAGCGCCGCGAAACCGCCATGTTTTTTTATGCCCCAGATTCATCCCACCGCTTTCGTTGATCCGGCCGCCGAACTCGCGGACGATGTGGCCATCGGTTCGTTCGCCGTCATCGAGGCGGATACGCGGCTGGCGGCCAGGGTGCGGGTGGAGGCGCACGCGCAGGTCTTGCGCGGCACCTCGATCGGCGCGGGCACGCGGGTGGGGCGCGGGGCGATCCTGGGCGAGGCCCCGCAAGACAAATCCATCGATCCCGACCTGCCCAGCGGCGTCATCATCGGCGAAGACAACGTCCTGCGCGAGCACGTGACCATCCATCGCGCGTCGCAAGCCGGCGCGCACACCGTGGTCGGCCACGGCAACTATCTCATGGTCGGCGCGCATCTGGCGCATGACGTGGTGATGGGCGACCACAATATGCTGGCCAACAACGTGCTGGTGGCCGGCCACGTCCGGATCGGCAGCCACAATGTCTTCGGAGGCGGCGCGGTCTTCCACCAGTTCATCCGCATCGGCGACGGGTGCATGACGCAAGGGCTGAGCGGGTTTTCCAAGGACCTGCCGTCCTGGCTCATGGGCGCGCAGGTCAATCGTCTGGTGGGCCTCAACATTATCGGCCTCCGCCGGGCCGGCGTCGGCCCGGCCGCGCGCGCGGAGTTGAAGCAGCTCATGAAGCTCGTCTGGCACAGCGGAAAAAACCTCTCCCAGGCGCTGGAAGCCGCCGCCGCCACAGCGTGGACCGGCCCGGCCGCCGAGCTGCTGGCGTTTCTCCAGGCCCCGAGCCGCAAAGGCGTCGTCACGTTCCGTCTCGGCGA
>CAZQUC010000137.1:4212-10356 GCA_964596095.1 uncultured Enterobacteriaceae bacterium | reverse complement strand
TTCCCATGCCCGTCTTCGGTGGCGTAGAAGGGGCGTTTTTCGATGTCGTAAGCGGTTTTCGGGCTGATGCCCATGGCGGTGTAGAGGGTGGCGTGGAGGTCGGTGATGGTCACGGGGTCTTTGACGGCCACCAAGGGGCGCTCGTCGGCGGTGGCGCCGTGGACGTAGCCGCGCTTCATGCCGCCGCCGAAGAGGACGACAGAGCTGCCGCCGGTGAAGTGACGGTGCAGGCCGTAGTGTTTCGGCTCCTCCAGGGTGTCGGATTTGGCGAGCGACTGGTCCTTGGCTTCGGAGCCGGGCACGCCTTCGATCATCATGTCGCGGCTGAATTCGGTGGCGATGATGACGAGCGTGCGGTCGAGCAGGCCGCGTTCCTCCAGGTCGCGGATGAGACGCGCGACGGGATGGTCGATTTCCTGCTTCATGCGCACGACGGTTTCGTGGCCCTTTTCGTGGGTGTCCCAGTGGAGGAAGGGGACGTATTCGGTGGTCACCTCGAGGTAGCGCGCGCCGGCTTCGACCAGGCGGCGCGCGAGCAGGCAGCCTTGGCCGAACCGGCTGTCGCCATAGGCGGCGCGGGTTTCCGGCGTTTCGCGGGAAAGATCGAACGCTTCTTTTTCCTTGGAGCCGAGCAGGCGGTGGGCGTTCGCCAGCGAACGGAGCATCGATTCCTGCTGGTAGTCACTCATGAACTCACGGTGGGGATTCTGATCGACGAGTTTTTTGTAAAGCGCGTAACGGTTGGCGAAGCGGCCGGCTTCCATGCCCTCGGGCGGGCGCACCGAGCGGGCGGCTTCCTCGGGGAAGGGGAGGTTGAAGGGACCGAATTCCGCGCCGAAAAACCCGCCGGTGGTGAAGGCCTTCAGTTCTTCGCTTTCGCCGTGGCCTTCGAGGCGCTGGCCGATGTTGATGAAGGCGGGAATGACCGGGTTGCGCGGGCCGAGCACGCGGGCCATCCACGCGCCGAGGTGCGGCGCGGCCACGGTCTGCGGCGGCACATAGCCGGTGTGCCAATGGTATTGGTGGCGCGAATGGAGAATGCTGCCGAGATCGGGCTGGACGTGCGAACGGATGAGGGTGGCCCGGTCCATGACCTTGGCGATTTCCTCCAGGCCTTGGCTGATCTTGACGCCGTCGAGTGAGGTGTCGATGGCGGGAAAGGTGCTGAGGATTTTCTCGACCGGGAGGCCCTTCTCAAAAGGCAGGTAGCCTTTGGGATCGAAGGTCTCGGGCGCGGCCATGCCCCCGCCCATCCAGAGCAGGATGCAGCAGTCGGCGGTGGGCGCGGGATGCACGACGGGCTCCTCGCCGAAGGCGCGGGGCGCGGGCGACATGAGCGCGGCCAAGCTGGAAGCGGACAGCGCTTTGAGGAACGTGCGACGATCGGTGGGCTGATTCATGACGGTGAGTTCTGGAGTGGGGGAGAAGCGAAGGGGGCGGCCTTCCGGTCCGCCGGCTTTCTTCCCGGAAATTGAAGCTTACTCTAATCCGCCGGGTGGAAATGGAAAGCGGGCAAAAAAAGCCCCGGCCATTGGCGTTTTGCGAGATCGGTAAAATCCTTTTGTTCAAATGACGGGATGGTGGACAACGCGGGCCGGTTCGATGGCTTTCGATAAGGCATGAAAAACCGGCCTTTTGCTTGCGCGTGGGGCGCGTCTTGCCATCATGAATAGTTCTCGCCCCCGCCCACCCGCGCGGCAGGCAAAACAAGTTTCCATTCCGACCCGAGCCACACGATCCATGAGCGACCCGACGACCGACGCGCAACCCGATGACATGTCCACCAATGTCGCCGCCAGCCAGGACTATGGCGCGGCGCAGATCGACAAACTCGAAGGGCTGGAGGCCGTGCGCAAGCGTCCCGGCATGTATATCGGCGATCCGGACGAGCGCGGCCTGCACCACTGCGTTTTCGAGGTGCTGGACAACTCCATCGACGAGCACCTTGCCGGGTATTGCAAGAACATCGCCGTCACCATCCATCTCGACGGCTCGTGCTCGGTGCAGGACGACGGGCGCGGCATTCCGGTGGATATTCATCCCAAGTTCGGCGTGCCCGCGGTCGAGCTGGTGCTGACCAATCTCCATGCCGGCGGCAAATTCGGCCAGGGCGCTTATAAATACTCGGGCGGTCTGCACGGCGTCGGCGCCAAGTGCGTCAACGCGCTCTCCGACTGGTTCAAGGCCGAGGTCCGGCGCGAGGGGAAAATTCATGCCATCGCGTTCGAGCGCGGCAAGACCACCGAGAAGCTCGCCGTGGTCGGTAAATTGGAAAATCCCGTGGAAACCGGGACGCTCATCACGTTCTTCCCCGACGCGACCATTTTCACGATTACGACCGAGTTCAAATTCGACATCCTCGCCAAGCGGCTGCGCGAACTCGCCTTCCTCAATCCCGGCCTCACCATCGTCCTCACCGATGAGCGCGGTGAGAAGCCCCGCCGCGAAACCTTTTTCTACAAAGAAGGCATCGTGGAATTCGTCCGCCAGCTCGGCGAGAACAAGGATGTCCTGCATGACAAACCCATCGTGCTGCGCGGCAAACGGCAGGTCACCATCGACGTCGATGGCAAGCCAATGCCGGACGATGTTTTCGTCGATCTCGTCCTGCAATACAACGACTCCTACCAGGAGCAGATGTTGTGCTTCGCCAACAACATCCCCAACCCCGACGGCGGCACCCATGCCACCGGCTTCCGCGGCGCGCTCACCCGCGCGGTCAACAACTACGCCAAATCCGCCAAGCTCCTCAAGGATAAGGATCCGGGGCTCTCCGGGGAGGATTGCCGCGAAGGCATCATCTGCATCCTCAGCGTCAAGCTGCCCAACCCGCGCTTCGAGTCGCAGACCAAAGTCAAGCTCGTCAATACCGAGATCGAGCCGGTCGTTTCCTCGGTCACTTACGAGGGACTGAATACGTTTTTCGAAGAAAACCCCGCCGTCGCGAAAAAGATCGTCGAGCGCTGCCTCACCGCCGCCCGCGCCCGCGAAGCCGCCCGCAAAGCGCGCGAGACCGTGCGCAAGAGCGCCATGTCCGGCGGTGGCTTGCCCGGCAAGCTCGCCGATTGCTCGGAGCGCGATCCCTCCAGTTGTGAAATCTACATTGTCGAAGGTGACTCTGCCGGCGGCTCCGCCAAGCAAGGGCGCGACCGCCGCACGCAGGCGATCCTCCCCATCAAGGGCAAGATCATCAACGTGGAGAAAGCGCGCCTCGACAAGGTGCTTGGCAACAAGGAAATCCAGACGCTCATCACCGCGCTCGGCACCGGCATCGGCAATATCGAGGGCGAGGGCAGCTTCGATCTCACCCGTGCGCGCTATCACAAAATCATCATCATGACGGACGCGGACGTCGATGGCAGCCACATCCGCACGCTCCTGCTCACCTTCTTCTGCCGCCAGATGATCGACTTGGTCAAAGCCGGTTACGTCTATATCGCCCAGCCGCCGCTCTATCAGGTCACCCGCAAAAAACGCGTCGAATACGTGCAGGACGACGAGGCGTTGAACAAGATCCTCATCCAGCTTGCGACCGAGGAAGTGCAGCTCCGCAGTGTCGGCGCGGAACGGACCTTCGGCAGCGACGAGTTGAAAACCATTCTGGAGTTGCTGAGCCGGCTGCATCGGTTCAGCGAGGTCATCCGCCGCAACGGCGGCGACTTCGACGCCTATCTCGACCAGCGCGACCGCACCACCGGCGCCTTGCCTGCTTACTTGCTGAAAATCCGCGAGGGCAACGAAGAATCGATCCGCTATCTGCTCGACGAACAAGCCTTGCACACGTTTTACCAGGCGAATGCGGATCTCGCGCTGCTCGACAATCCCGCGCTGCCCGCCGTCGCCGAGCCCGCATCCGAGGAGACGCCGGAGCCGCCAGCCGTCGTGCCCGCGGACAAAAAAGCCATCAACCGCCGCGCGCGGCTCATCGACATCCACGAGTCCAAGTCCATCGCCAAACTGCTCGGCCTGCTGCACGACGCGGGACTCGACATTGATCACTTCAGCGCCCAAGACGCGCCGCTCTTCGAACTCCTCGAAGCCAAACAAACCCATCCACTTTTCAGCGTGCCGGAGATTCTCGACAAGGTGCTCGAAATCGGCCGCAACGGGATGGAGATCAAACGCTTCAAAGGACTCGGCGAAATGAACGCCGCGCAGCTCTACGACACCACCATGGACCCCGCCAAGCGCGTGCTGCTCCAGGTCAAGCTCAACGAAGAAAACGAAGTCGAAGCCGACCAGATTTTCACCATCCTCATGGGCGACATCGTCGAGCCGCGCCGCCAGTTCATCGAAGACAACGCGCTGAACGTGAAGAATCTCGACGTATGAGGAACAAGAGCGAGCGGTGGACTCCGGCGAGGGCTGATCGATCCCCCCACAGAGCGGAGGCGAGCCGCCGCACTTCAGACGCGTCGCCCTTCAAGGCGGGGCTTGTCCCGTAGGCCGGCGCTGACGCTCCGACCTACGGCGATGTTTGGTGCCCCTTTCAGGAGCGAGAACCATCTGGGATGGCATAGGCCTTTTTTTGATGGAATTCTTGCGGATTTCCGCATGACAGGGACTTCAGGCAAGCATAATATAAATTATGAGAAAAATCCTTCGACGATTCTGTTTTATGGCTTCTGTCATGTGGACTTTCCCCGCGCCGGCGGTCGCCGTGCTCGCGTATATCAATATCCCAAGTATTGCCGGAGAGAACCCCACGCCTGGATATCCCGGTGCGATCGCTGTTTCCTCCGTGACCATCACTCCCGAGCAGGTTTCCATTACCAAAACCACCGATTCCGCTTCTGCTTCCTTATTTTTAGCGGTCGCCAATGGAACGTTGCTGGGCACCACGAATCTGTTGCTCTATAATACGGCCCCCGTCGGCGCGCCCGACGCCACGCTCGATTTTTTCAATACGCTGGCGACTGCCTATCAATCCGTTGGCGGTGACACGGAGGAAGTATCCTTCAATGCCAACAATCCGGTCGAGTTATTCCTCGAAGTTCCCGGCATCCCGGGCGAAAGCAACACGCCTGGTTATTCGAATATATTGCAGATCGAATCCATTACTCTGACAAACAACGAATTTACGATCATTAAATTGAGCGATTCCGCCACCGACGATTTGTTTTTGGCCAATGCCACCGGCGAGTTCTTTCCTGTGGTGCGCCTGCTCCTCTATGATTCGCTGCCGCTTGATGGGCCGCCCGACGCTACGATTGAGTTCCAAGACTTGCTTATCAGCGCTTCACAAGTGCTGGTGGATCCCGTCCAGCCCCGCGATCAGCATTCGTTCAATTTCCAAACGCTCTCTCCGTCGATTCCGGAACCTGCCACCACCTATGCGCTGGTTTTGGCCGCCACGGCAATGATCGCCAGGAGATCCCGCCGCTTTTTGCCGGACTGAAAGCGGGAAGCTACCGCAACATCGATGACTCACGTTTCTTCCGCCGGCCGGTGTGGCTGGAACCCTTCACCGGGGCGGGCGCGGAGGCGGGGGGCGTGCTTGCGGGCGTCGCGATAGAATGTTTGTTGCGAGCGGTGCCGGTCCTTTTTGCTCATTGGTTTCAGGCGATGATACGCGCCACCGGCGTCCAGCGTCCACGCCTGGGTGTTGTCCTTGAAGGCGGTTTTGAGAATGCCGACGAGACGCGCGCGGGCGGTCTTGTCGTCGATGGGCACGAGGAGTTCGAGACGTTTGTCGAGATTGCGCGTCATCCAGTCGGCGCTGGAAATGAAGAGTTTGGGCGTCCCGCCATTGTGGAAGTAGAAGAGGCGTGAGTGTTCGAGGAAGCGATCGACGATGCTGGTGACTCGGATGGTTTCGCTGAGGCCGGGCACGCCGGGGCGCAGGCAGCAGACGCCGCGGATATTGAGTCGGATCTCCACGCCGGCGCGGGATGCGGCGTAGAGGGCCTCGATGATGGCGGGATCCTGCAGGTTGTTGAAGCGAGCCCAGATGCGCGCAGGATACCCTTCGGCGGCGCGCGCGGCTTCGGCGTGGATGAGTTCGGCGAGCCGGTCGCGCAGGCTGAGCGGCGAGGCGGCGAGGCGGTGCAGCCGCAGCCGTTGCGCGCGCGCGGTGACGGCATTGAAGAACGCGGAGACATCCGCGCACAGGTCGGCCCGCGCGGTCAGGTAGCTGAGGTCGGT
>CAZQUC010000137.1:0-4112 GCA_964596095.1 uncultured Enterobacteriaceae bacterium | reverse complement strand
ACCAGCCGGCTGCGCGAGCCGGTGCGGTAGAGGAATTGCTTGATGGCCAGCACATTCGGATCTTCGGCAGCCTCCTGCACAAAGCGCACCACGGGATCGAACGATTCATACGGATGGTGCAACAGCACGTCGCCTTGGTCCAAGGTATCGAACAGTGTGGTGTGTGGATCGAGGGCGGGCGAGGGCTGTGGCGGCCAGGCTTCCGGCAGCAGCGACTCGAAGCCGGCCACGCGCGTCCAAGCCATGTAGGCGGCGAGATCGAGCGGGCCATTTTGCGGATAGATCGTCTCGCTGGAGGCGCCGGTGAGTTTGCGCACGAATTTCAGCAGGGAAGGGGAGAGAGTGGCCGGCACCTCCAGGCGCACGGTGTCGCCTTCCTGTCGCGCTTCGATCATGTCCTCCATTTCCTGGGCGAGGTCGAGCACCTCGTCGTCCTCGACGGGAATGTCGCCGTTGCGCGTGACGCGGAAGATGCCGCTCGCCTTCACGTCCTCGCCGGGGAAGAACACGCCCAGAAAATGCGTGATCACGTCCTCCAGGGAAAGGCAGGCCCAGCCTTCGTCCGCGACTTCGGGCAAGGGGATAAATCGTGGGAGATTGTTAGGCAGGGCGACGAGGGCATGGCGCGCCGCCGCTCCCGACGCCGCGACCGCGCAGGCGATGATGAGCCGCAAGCCGGGCAGGGGCGGTGGAGCGGGATCGTCGGAATCCACGGCCATGGGCGTGAGCACGGGCAGCACGGTTTCCGTGAAGTAATCCTCGACGTGGCGGAGCTGCGCGGGCGTCAGCTCGCTGATCCGCAACTGGCTCATGCCCTGTTTCCGCAAAGCAGGGAGCAACTCCCCGCTGAGCAGTGCGGATTGCTCGGCAATGAAGCGCTCCACCTGCTGGCGGATGCGGCGCAATTGCTGCGGGACGGTCAGGCCGGAGGGATCGGTGCCACGCGCACGGGACCGCGCCAGCGCTTGCAGGCCGCCGACGCGGACCATGAAGAACTCATCGAAATTGGCCGCCGTGATGGCAAGGAATTTCAGGCGCTCGAGCAGTGGCAGGTCGGGACGTTCCGCTTCCGCGAGCACGCGGCGGTTGAATTCGATCCAGCTGAGTTCCCGGTTGAAAAAAGGAGCGGCGGTGGGCATGAAAAATTGGAGTGATGGAGAAAAGGTTTAGAAACCACGAAGGTCGTGAATTGACACGAATAATTCAGGTATAAATGGTTACGAAGGCGTGCCGGCGGGCGGAGCGGCCACGGGAGCCGAAGGCGCGATTTCCAGGACGACTTCCAGCCCGAAGATGCTCGTGAACAGACCAGCCTTCCGATTCAAGGCGAGCTGGACCGCGCTGGTGTCCTTTACGCCTTCGATTTCGATGATCAGATGCCGTTCGCCGCGCCGCGTGCCGCGGATGACGAGACGGGAGCCACGGCCGCGATCCAGCGAATCCGCCACCCGCAGCACGGCGGCGAGCTTGGAAACCACCAGGCGTTGCTCGCGATCGAGGAGCCGGTATTCCATGTGCTCGATGCTCGGCGTGGGCCCGCGATGGTAGCGGGCCACCTGCGCGGCGAGCAGCGTGTCTTCGTGGTCGAGCCCGAAAATTTCGTTGTGCCGGATGATGTAGTGCGAGTGGAGATGATGGTCGCGCGAGCCGATGAGGTGCCCGGTTTCGTGCAGCAACGCGGCGGCGCTGAGGATCAGGGCTTCACGCTGCCCCAGGCCGTGCAAGGCCGCCAATTCCCGGAAGAGCGTGGCCGCCAGCTTCGCCACCTGTTGGGCGTGCGCGGTGTCGATCTTGAACTTCTTCCCGAGATTGAGCGCGGTCTGGACGACTTCGCTGCGGAAACGATCCACCGCCGAAACGGGTGAAGCCAAGCCCGAGAGCAGTGACTCCTCAAACTCCTCGTTCGGGAGCACGATCTGCTCGAGCTTGAACTCCAGCGCCAATTGCACGTGCAACTCCACCGCATAAAGCAGCAGGTCCGCGGTGCGGAAGTCGATCTGGAGGCGTCGCGCGAGGCGCTCGATGCCCTGCTCCTCGATCTCGGCGGAAAGCGCGAGGAGTTTCTTGACCGGCAGCACGCGGGCGCGGTTGCCGCGGCCTTCGGCGAGTTGGGCGAGGAACTGGATCTCGTGGCCGAGCGCCACCATCTGCGTGACCGTCGGCTTGGCGAAATCGTAGCCGATCTGGTCGATGACCGTGCGCGCCGTTTGCCCGATCATGCGGGCGTTGAGGGTGAGATCGCCGCGCGTCTGGTCCACCTGCTCGCGGGTGCGTTCCAGTCCCAGCGGATATCGCTGATAGTCTTGGATGCGCCCGTTCTCGAACAACAACGCCCGCGTGTTGCCCGGCCCGATATGGGTGATGAGGGTGGCTTTGTCGGCGAGATTTTTGTGCTTCTCCAGCAGTTGGCGCGTGGTCAGGTAAATCAGCCGCGTCATCTCGCCATCGTCGAGCAAACGGGCTTCCCAGCCGAGCGCGACCTGGATGCGGTTGAGCAACAGGTCCTGGTTTTGCGCTTCCAGCAGCACGTTGGTCGCCACCAGCCGCGCCGGCGGTCCGGTCAGGCCGTATTCACGCATGACCGCCGCGTGCGAGCCGAGCACCGTGAGCGCGCGTTCGATCGCCTCGTTACCGACCAGCCCGTGGCGGAAGACATCCTGCCCCAACGGCACCGGCTGGCTGAGCAATTCCAGCGTGCGCACCTTGCCCCGCGCCGACAGCTCGCCGATGAGCAGCGTGATGGCGTTGGAGCCGAGGTGAATGACCGCGAGCGGTCCCGGCGGGAGCGTCTCCCCGGCGGTGGAAAGTGAAGCCGCATTGGCATCCAGGATCATGCGAGGCCGAGTTTACGGAAGCCCGCCCACGACGACAGTTGAAAATGAGGACGCGATTGTAGCGGTTCCGTCACCTGCCGCGAGGTCGGTGACCGGGCGGCGGCGAGTGATAATTTATACGGAGTCAATGCCCTCCAACTGCGGATGCAGTGGGGGGAAATCCAGTTTCAGCGCCTCCAGGGCGTCGCGCACGATGGCGGCGACCACCACGTTGCGGAACCATTTCTTGTTGGCGGGAATGATGAACCATGGCGCGTGGGGCGTGCTCGTGCGGCTGATCGCCTCCTCATAGGCCTCCCGGAAGTCGTCCCATTTGGCACGGTCGGCGAGGTCGGACGGCTCCAGTTTCCAGCGTTTGGTGGGGTCGTGCAGGCGCGACTCCAGGCGTTCTTTTTGCTCTTTTTGGTCGATGTGGAGGAAGAATTTCAGAATGAGCGTGCCTTCATCGGCGAGCAGTTTTTCAAAAGCGGCGATATGCACGAAACGCTTTTCCCAGACGTCCTTGGGAGCCAGTTTTTTGACGCGCACGGCCACCACATCCTCGTAATGGCTGCGGTTGAAGACGCCGATCTGCCCGACGCCCGGCACGCGGTGATGCACGCGCCACAGGAAATCGTGCTCCAGTTCGGTCGCGGTCGGCGCCTTGAAACACATGACGCGCATGCCGGCGGGGTCGAGGCTGGAGAAGACCTGCCGCACCGTGCCGTCCTTGCCGCCGGCATCCATCGCCTGGAAGACGGCGAGCACCTTGTGCCGGCGCTGCGCGTAGAGCATCGGCTGCAATTGCCGCAACCGTTGCCGGATCTGCTCCAGCAGCACCTGGCCGCTTTCCTTGTTGAGACCCGGCAGCGCGCTGGTGTCGTTCGCATCCCATCGGCTGAGATCGACTTTGCTGCCGGGCGTGATCAAGAAGGGCTTCATCGGCGCGCATGGTGGGAACATCCCGCCGCCCGACAAATGCTTTTTGCAAAAACCACGTGTGGCGTCAGAGCCCAAAGCCCCGCGCCACCCCCTTCAGAGGCCGCGCGTCCATCAGGTCTATGCGGTCCATCGCCCGCGGCTACTTCGCCGCCGGCAGCTCCAGTTCCTTGAAGCGCCGCGTCAGACTGGTCAGCGACTCCTCCACGCCCATGCGCTCCAGCGAGCTGGCGCCGACGAAGCCCTGTGCCGTGGTGTTGGCGATGACTTTGGCGGCGTCTTCCGGCGTGTTGATGGGGCCACCATGGCACAGGAAGAAAATATCCTTCCGCACCGTGTTCGCGGCGTCGATGATCTCCT
>CAZQUC010000136.1:6340-10396 GCA_964596095.1 uncultured Enterobacteriaceae bacterium | reverse complement strand
CGATCAAACCATAACCACCAACCCATCCACCACCATGTCACAGCCCACCAACCCCGTCGTCCAGCCCTATCTCTTTTTCCCCGGCACTTGCGAGGAGGCGATCGAATTCTACAAGACCGCCCTCGGCGCGCGGGTGGATTTTCTGATGCGTTTCAGCGAATCCCCCGAGCCGCCGCCGCCGGACATGCTCGCGCCCGGCTCCGAAAACAAGGTCATGCACACCAGCTTTCATATCGGCGAGAGCATGATCATGGCTTCCGACAGCTGCGGTGACGGCGAGGCCATCAGCGGCTTCTCGCTCTCGCTTGCAGTCAACACCGAGGCGGAAGCCGACCGCTATTTCAATGCCTTGGCCGAAGGCGGCGCCATCACCATGCCCCTCGACAAGACCTTTTGGTCGCCTCGCTTCGGCATGGTCACCGACAAATTCGGCGTGAGCTGGATGATCAACACGGTCGCTGAAGCCTCATGTGCCTGAGCGCGCCCCGTCGCATAGCAACCAACCTGTCATTTCCGTATGAAATATCTGCCCGCCATCGCCGGAGGCCTGCTCGGTCTCCTCTTCATCGCCTTCTCCGTCCTCGTCCTCTTCAACCTCGCGCCTGAGCAACCCGCGCCGCCGGAAGGCTCTCCCGCGGCCTTGTTCATGGGAGCTTTCGCTCCCACGGGATACCTGCACTTCGTCAAGATCCTCGAACTCCTCGGCGGCATCCTTGTCGCCATCCCGAAAACCCGCAACTGGGGCCTGCTCGTGCTTGGCCCCATCATCCTCAACATCCTCGCGTTCCATCAGTTCGTGGCCGGCGACGGCATCTTCCAGCCCATCCTCATCGTCATCAGCGGCCTCGCGCTCTATCTGTTGTGGGCCGGCCGCAAAGCCTTCCTTGGCCTGCTGAACTGATGGCTTCGAAAAGAGGTCTTTACGACGGCGCAGGAGCGTGAACACGCCGCTCACAGCGCTTTCCCTGACGCGCGGATCCATGGCCCTTGGGCCTTGGTTCTTCTTTGGCCCTTTGTCCTTTGCCCTCGGACATTGAACCTCTGTGCGTCCGCGCCCGGCGTTTCCGTCATTGCGGGATGGACAAAGACCGTTAGGATGCGCCCCTTTTTACCATGCTCCAAGCCGGAATCGTCGGACTGCCCAACGTCGGAAAATCGACTCTCTTCAATGCCGTCACGCGCTCGCGCAAAGCCGAGGCGGCCAATTATCCGTTCTGCACCATCGAGCCCAATCAGGGGGTCGTCACTGTGCCGGACGAGCGGCTCGGCGTGCTGGCGGAGCTTTCCAAGACGCAGAAGATCGTCCCCGCGGCCATCGAGTTCGTGGACATCGCGGGCCTGGTCAAAGGCGCGAGCCAAGGCGAGGGGCTGGGCAACAAATTTCTCAGCCACATCCGCGAAGTGAACGCCATCGTGCAGGTGGTGCGCTGTTTCGAGAATGGCGACATCCATCACGTCTCCGGTTCCATCGACCCGGTGCGGGACATCGAAATCATCACCACCGAGCTGGTGCTGGCCGACCTCGCGACCTTGGAAAAGCAGAAGACCAGCAAGGAAAAGAAAGCCCGCGTCGGTGACGCCGAGGCCAAGGCGGAAATCGCGCTCATCGACCGGCTGCTGCCCCACCTCAACGAAGGCCGGCCCGCGCTGACCCTGGAAACCAGCGACGCCGAGGCCAAGCTGCTCAAGGGCTTTTTCCTCCTCACCAGCAAGCCGACCATTTTCGCCTGCAACGTGGCGGAGGACCAGCTCGGCGTCGCGACCAAGGATCCGGAAAGTCATCCCCATGTCGCCGCCGTCAGCGCGTATGCCAAGGCGCATCACGGCGCGGAAGCCTGCGTCATCTCCGCCGCCATCGAGGAGGAAATGATCGACCTCGAGCCGGCGGAGGCCGTGGAATATCTCGCCGGCCTGGGCGCGGAAAGCTCGGGCGTCTCCAATCTCATCCGCGCCGTGTATCACCTGCTCGGCCTGCGCACGTATCTGACGACCGGTGAGAAAGAAACGCGCGCTTGGACCTTCACCGCCGGTATGACCGCCCCGCAATGCGCGGGCGTCATCCACACCGATTTCGAGCGTGGCTTCATCGCCGGGGAAATCGTCGCTTACGTGGATCTGATCGCGGTCGGGAGCTTCGCCAAATGCAAGGAAAACGGCACCCTGCGTCTCGTCGGCAAGGATTACATTGTGCAGGACGGCGACGTGGTGGACTGGCGCTTCAACGTGTGAGCCGCATGAATTTCCGCCGCGTCGCCCTCGTTTCACAAGACCGGCGGGAAAACGCCCCGTGTGACAAAAAAGCTTGAGTCGCGTGGAGGAATCAGCGCTATAGTGTCGCCGCGACCCTGCACGACATCCCTGCACATCCCATGGCCAAAGATATTTTCCGCTCATCCCCCCTCACTCCGCAGCCCCGGCGCTCGCAAGGCGACACCGGCGGCTTCGGCCCCGGCAAAGCGTCGCCGGAAGCCGGGGACGCGAAGGCGGCGGGCTTGCCGAAGTCAAAGGTTTTGAATGAATTGGACGAGCTGGAGCAGGCGGAAGCCGATTTCCTCGCCCAACATCAGCCCAAGGTCGAACCGGAGATCGCTCCGTCGCCGGCTCCTGCTTCAGAACCGCCACCCGCGGTCACGCCACCGGCGTCCGTCGCCAAGCCATCCGCGGCGGCCGCTGCCCCGGACGGCTCCAAAGGTTTCCTCGCCGCCTTGGCAGCATTGGGTCGGTCCGAGAAACTTTCGCTGGCTGGCGGCGGCGTCTTCGTGCTGCTCAGCGGGCTGGTTTTCCTCAAATACCTGCACGCCTATCCCGAGCCGGTGCGGGATGCGGAAATCCCCACTCGATTCGCGGCGCCGGTCGCCGGAAAGCTCGCCACCTTCGCCGCGGGCGAAGGGTATTGGCGGGAGAGGACGGAAGAGGACCGCGTCCAATCGACCGAACGCATTCTCCCCGTGGCCCAGCTTCGGCTTGATCCCGCCGCCTCCGGCACGGGGTTCGTCCGAGTGGAGTTTTTGGATTCGGAGCGAAAAATCCGCGGCGACATCGCGGTGCTCACTGTGGAAGGCGGCCGGTTCAAGGACAGCGGCCGTGGGGAAAAGATCAGCGCCGATGGCGCCGAGGTGACCGTCGCCGGCACCGTCGGGTTTTCGTCGGAAACCCTCTTCCGCAGTTATGTGATCGACACCGAGCCGCGCTGGGCGATCCGGTTGCGCGAAGGCGCCGACTATGCGGACGGGCCATGGACCGTGCTGGGCAGCGCGCTGCTGGCCGACGAACAACGCAACGCCAACACCGCCGCCGAGTGAACCCATCGATGTCGTCTCTCACGCCCCTGGAGGGCTGGCATGTCGTTCATCTGTTTTACGCGCTTGATCGCGCCGCGTGGGCGATGCTCTCCGCGGAGGAGCGGCTGCAGGCGCTGACCCACCTGACCCAGCTCGTGCAGGATATCCGCGGGCAGGAGCGCACGCAGTTGCTCACTTTTTCGATCGTCACGCCCAAGGCCGATCTCGGGTTCATGCTCCTTTGCGCGGATCTCCAGGCCGCCAATGAGTATGAGAAAAAACTCTCCGTTTCCCTCGGGCCGGGCGTGCTCCAGCCCGTGCTGAGTTACCTCTCGCTCACCGAGCGCAGCGAATACACCACCACGCGCGAGCAATACGAAGCGCAACTCGCCGCCGAAGGGATCACCGCGGACGCCAAGGAGTTCGCCACCAAGGTGGCCGACTTCGACGCGCGGATGAAGAAATACCTTTCCGACCGCCTGTATCCCAACATGTCGGACTGGCCGGTGTTTTGTTTCTACCCCATGAGCAAAAAGCGCGAGAAAGGCGCGAACTGGTATGCGCTCGATTTCGAGACCCGCCGCAAGCTCATGGATGGCCACGCGCGCGTCGGCCGTCGCTATGCCGGAAAGATCCGCCAGTTGATCACCGGCTCCACCGGCTTGGAGGAATGGGAATGGTTCGTCACGCTCCAGGCCAAGGACACCTACGACATCAAGGCCATCATCTACGAAATGCGCTTCGACGAAGTCAGCGCCCGCTATGCCGAGTTCGG
>CAZQUC010000136.1:3673-6240 GCA_964596095.1 uncultured Enterobacteriaceae bacterium | reverse complement strand
GAGCCTTGGGCGGAGGCGATGGCCACGACGGGTTGCCAAGAGCCCGGGGCCAAGGTCGCCGAGGCTTTGAGGCGACAGGTTTTGCCGGGGATGCTGTGCTTGGTGAAGTTTCGCTTTCCCCGTGCCCCCATCCGATCAAGAGGCCGCCTGCATTCCCCCCAACATCCGCATGACAAAGCCGCGCGGGCCGGGAAACTGACGGGCAATGGCAAAGTGGACAATCGACGATCTGGTGCAGGCGGCCTTGGCGGAAGACGTGGGGCCGGGCGACGTGACCTCCGCGTTTTTCGTGCCGGAGGGCGAGCGGGCCACGGCGCGGATTTTCGCGAAGGAACCCGGCGTGGTGGCGGGCACGGCGGTGGCGGCCGCGGTCTTCACGGCGGTGGATCCCTCCACCACGGTGCGCGTGACGCGTGGCGATGGCGAGGCTTTCGTCGCGGGCGACACCGTGCTGGAGCTTGCGGGACTCACGCGCTCGCTGCTGACGGCCGAGCGGACGGCGTTGAATTTCCTGCAACGCCTCTGCGGCGTGGCCACGCTGACGCGGCGCTACGCCGAGCCACTGCAAGGCACGCCGGCCACCCTGCTCGACACGCGCAAGACCACGCCGGGCTGGCGTGTGTTGGAAAAGGCCGCGGTGAAGGCGGGCGGCGGCTCGAACCACCGCCTGGGTCTGCACGACGCGGTGATGGTGAAGGACAACCACCTGCTGGCCGAGGCGCGGCTCGATGAATTGCAGCACGCCATCGATCGCGTGAAAGCGGCGCGCCCCGGTATCCGCGTGGAGTTGGAAGCCGACACGCTGGATCAAGTGCGGGCGTTCCTGACCTTGCGCGGGGTGGATTGGCTGCTGCTCGACAATATGTCTCCCGCTCAATTGCGTGAGGCCGTGGCGTTGGCACACGCGCAGCCTCCGGCGTCCCGTGTGAAGCTGGAAGCCAGCGGCGGCGTGACCTTGGATACCATCCGCGCCATCGCGGAGACGGGCGTGGACTTCATCTCGGTGGGCGCGCTGACCCATTCGGCGCGCGCACTGGACTTGTCGCTGGAGTTGACCCGCACGGAACCCACGCCGCCGGCCCGATAGTCGTCCCCCCGCTTCCTCTGCGCTCATGGATTTGCCCTTGGCTCATCATCGCGTGGCCGCCTCTTTGGCGGGGCAGCGCCTCGGCCATACGCTGGTTTATCTGGAAGAAACGACTTCCACCAACGACGAGGCGCGGCGGCTGGCCGCAGCCGGGCATCCCGAAGGCACGGTGGTGGTGGCCGACCACCAGACGGCGGGACGAGGCCGGCGCGGCGCGGCTTGGTATTCACCGTCGCGGCAGAATGTCCTGCTCTCCGTCATCTTGCGCCCGCCTTGGCCGGTCGCGCGCTGGGCGCGGCTCACCCCCCTGGCCGCGCTCGCGGTGAGCGAGGCTCTGACCACGCTCCTTCCCACTCTCCGCCCGCAGGTGAAATGGCCGAACGACATCTATCTGCGCGGAAAAAAAAGCGCGGGCCTCCTGCTGGAAAGCGTCTTCCCGGCGGACCGGCCGCCCTTCGCCGTGCTGGGCATCGGCCTCAATGTCAATCTCTCCGCCGCCGGTTTGCCGCCCGACTTGCGGGAGAGCACCACCTCGTTGCGCCTCGAAAACAACGGCGCGCCCTTGGCGCGCGAGCCGGTCGTGACCGCCCTGCTGCGGGCCTTGGACCGTTGGACGACCCCCGCGCGGGGCGAGGAAGGCTTCGCCGAGGCCTTGGAGGTATTGCGGCGCCAAAGCTGGTTGCTGGGCCGCGTGGTCGCCGCGCGGGTGGGCGGCGAAGAACTCCACGGGGTGGCCGAGGATCTCGGGAGCGAAGGCGAACTGCTCCTGCGGCAGCCCGACGGCATCCGGCGGCCGTTGACGGCGGTGGAGTGGGTGCGACCCGTGGAATAATCATCGCCGCGTTGTTGGGAGCGAGCGCGAGCGGCCATCGCTCTGCTGCGCGATTCGCGCTGGCGCTGGCAGTGAGTTCGCTGTTCCGCTTGGTTGAGTCTGGTGAAAGCGATCTTCTGCCGCCCTGCCAACGTAAAAATTCGATTTGAACGAAATTGGCCCTGCACTAAATCCGCTTCATGTCAATCCGGTCAACTACCGCCTTTTCGGCCAATACTCATCATAAAACGATGCACTGCTTGAGGTGGTGTTTCCTCCTGTTCCTCACGGCTTTTTGCTGGATGCATCAGGCAAGATCTGCCACGATTTATTCCCTTTCCTACGGAGCTCCTGGATATGGATTGATTGGCATTGATGCGGACACGCTTGCCATCAAACAAGGGAGTATCCTGAGTCCTCATTCCACAATAAATATCTCGGTGGCTGTGGACGGCTCTGGGAGGATTTTCGGCTTTGACGGACCGAGCCGCCGACTGATGGAATTCGATGCGGGCACTTTCGAAGTGATCCATGCCGCCACTTTGCCCGGTGTGCTCCACGGGTTGGCGGCATATGAGGGGACTCTCTATGCCCTCTCCTATGGGGCGCCCGGGTATGGATTGATTGGCATTGATGCGGACACGCTTGCCATCAAACAAGGGAGTATCC
>CAZQUC010000136.1:0-3573 GCA_964596095.1 uncultured Enterobacteriaceae bacterium | reverse complement strand
ATATCTCGGTGGCTGTGGACGGCTCTGGGAGGATTTTCGGCTTTGACGGACCGAGTCGTCAACTAATGGAATTCGATCCCGTCACATTTAATGTCAGCAACTCCATTACCTTGTCGGGTATCCTTCATGGATTGGCCGTCAGCAGTATACCTGAGCCGTCGGCCATCCTGTTCCTGGCCGTGGGCCTAATAGGTTTGGCCGGCGGCCATCGTCGCGGGGCGTCCTAAGTCTGGAGACGTGGTTGACCAGCTCGGAATGGAGTGAGGTTTCGCGCCTCACGCCGCGGAAAAATACTCCTCGCTCTGGTAACGGCCGTCGTGCGCTTTGGCGATCTGGAGGGTCACGTCGGTGAGGAGCGAGCTGGCGCCGAAGCGGAACCAGGCCGGGGTGAGCCATGCAGGGCCGAGGGTCTCGCGCACGGCGACGAGGTAGTGCAGCGCCTCCTTGGAGGTGCGGAGGCCACCGGCGGGTTTCATGCCGATCATGTGGTCCGTGGCGTCGTGGAAATCGCGGATGGCTTCCAGCATGACGAGCGTGACCGGCAGGGTGGCGGCGGGCGAGATTTTCCCGGTGCTGGTCTTGATGAAATGCGCCCCGGCCCGCATGGCGAGATCGCTGGCGACGCGGATGGTGTCATAGGTGGACAGCTCTCCGGTTTCGAGGATGACCTTCAAATGCGCCTCACCACAGGCGGCGCGCACGGCGGCGATTTCGTCGAAGGCACGTTGGAATTCGCCGGCGAGAAAGGCGCCGCGGTTGAGCACCATGTCGATCTCATCCGCGCCTTCGCCGACGGCGCGGCGGGTGTCTTCGAGGCGGAGTTTGAGCGAGAATTGGCCGCTGGGAAAGGCGGTGGCGACGGAAGCGACCTTGACCGCCGAGCCGGCCAACGCGCGCTTCGCCGGGCGCACGAGAGCCGGATACACGCACACGGCGGCGACGGGCGGGCAGTCGTAGCGGGCGGGCATCGGCTGGAGCGCCTTGCGGCAGAGCGCGGCCACCTTGCCCGGCGTGTCTTTGCCTTCGAGCGTGGTCAGGTCCATCATCGAGACGGCAAGACGCAACGCCGCGAGCTTGGCCGGGCCTTTGAGGCTGCGGGTCTGGAAAAACCGTGCGCGTTCCTCCACGCCGACCTGATCGACGGGCACGCGCGGGATTCCGGCGGTGACGTGGCGGTCGGCGGGTTTCATCGGGGGGGCGTCTCGCCCGCGGGCGTCGGAATGACCGGCGACTTGGCTTGGCCTTTGGCTTCATCCAGCGGGATGAATTTGGGTTTCTGTTCGCCGAGGGCGATGAGCCATTGGCCTTTCACGCGCAGGAGCGAGACGATTTCCAGGCTCTTGACGACATGGCGCGGGGTCTGGTGCTGGGTGCGCACCACCAGATGGACGAGGCTCGGCCCCTCCTCGGCGACGCTCAGCAGTTTGAGATCCAGCGAATCCGCGAGGCGTTTGTTGGCTTCGTCGGTGACGTTGTAGCGGCGTTGCATCCCGTCGTTGTAGGCGGCGTAAAACGCCTCGGGCGACATCTTGGGGATTTCGTCTTCGTCCTTCACTCCCACCGCGCGGCACAGGGCCTGCACCTGGTCGAAGGGCAGGGCGGGGTCGCGGACTTTTTTCACGTAATCTTCCTGGAGTTGCTTCAGCGAGGCGGGATCGACGAGTCGCGCGGCCGCGCGATAATCGCGCTTCACTGAGGCGCGCAGATAGCGGATGACGACCTGGGCGGAGGGATGGGCCTCGGCCAGTTCGCGCGAGGCGGACGGCGCGTCTGCTTCCTGCGCGGGGAGGACCACGGGGGCCGCCACCGTGAGCAGCACGAGGGGAAGGCAATGGATCAATCGCATGGCGCAGGCTAACCCCGCGGTCGCGGAGGGTCAATGTCCGGGCCGACCGGTGGCGGCTCATGCTTCTCCTGACAGACCGACGGTGGGGATTCGTCGCAAACGTCCGGTGACATGGTGGAAAAGGCGTGATAGGAAAGCCTTTCGCTCCATTTCCCTTCATGCCCGGCCCCCGCCTCATTTCTGTTGCCGTGATTCCCTGGATGGCTCTGGCCTTCGGCGCGACCGCGCGGGCGCAGTTGCCACCGGGAATTCCCGAAGCCGCGCCTGCCACGGCCACGGCCCCTCCGCGCCTGCGGCTGGAAACCCTGGAGGGCGGCACCGGCGCCTCGCTCACCCGCGTGCTGGAGCAGGATTTGTTGACGTCCGAAATGCTGGTGTTGACCAGTGATCCGGAGGCCGCCGAGGTGGCGATCGTGCGCGGCACGGTGACCGGCAGCCGGCTGGAGGGCGTGGTGCTCGACACCAAAGGCGAGGAACTGATGCGCACGCTTTACGACGGGGTCGATCTGCGGCGCGCGGCGCACGAGTTCGCCGACGATGTGGTCTTCGCCCTCACCGGACGCCCCGGCATCGCCTCCTCGCGGCTGGCCTTTGTCTCCGACCAGAGCGGGGACAAGGAAATCTACATCTGCGACGCCGACGGGCGCAACGTGTTGCGGGCCTCCTTCGAGGGGGAGGGGGCGTGCCAGCCATCCATCAACCGCATCGGCTCATACCTGACCTACACGAGTTACGCCAGCGGCTATGCGAATGTGCTGGGGCTGGATTTGCTCACCGGCCTCCGCCGCCGTCTCATCAGCCACCCCGGCGCCAATATCGGCGCGGCGCTTTCCCCGGATGGCAACCGCCTCGTGCTGAGCACCAGCGCGGGCGGCTGGCCGGTGCTGACCGTGCGCGGTCTCCAGGGCGGCGGCGAGCGATACCTCACCGGCCGCGACGGGATCGCGACGGCTCCGGCCTGGGCGCCCACCGGCGATGACGTCGTTTTCAGTTGGGACAATGGCTCCGGCGAGGGGCCGATCCTCTGCGAAGGCCGCGTGGGCCGTCGCGCGGCGCCGCTGGAGGTGGGGTTCACCCATTGCCATTCGCCCGACTGGTCGCCCGACGGCTTCCGCCTGGTCTTCGTGACTTTGCAGAACGGCCGTCCGCAAGTGGCGCTGTGGGACAAAGGTGCGCCGCACGCGCGGCTGCTCGGCGAGGGACGCGACCCCTGCTGGGGCGCGAACGGCCGCCATATCGTCTTCACCACCGGCAGCGCGCTCATCCGGCTCAATGTCGATACCGGCCGGCGCGTCACCATCGTGGAGAACTTCGGCCGGCTCGCGGAGCCGACTTGGACGAAGTGAGGAGAGAGCGGGTGATGGGGCAGGGCCATTGTGGCTAAGGGGGCGCAGGCTTCCAGCCCATAAGTATATACCTCATTAACAAAATCCGTTGAATTTCAGATAGCGACGTAAGGCATCCTGGCGAACTATCACCGATGGCAACGCCATCGCAACCACAGCAGCCGGGGGTTGAGCGCCAGCGACACCCCCGGTTCAGCCCGCCCTCACCCCTCGATCCCGGAGGGATCGCAGCCCGCTCTCCGGGGAGGAATGATTCGCCGGGGTGGCCCTTTGGCTGCGATCCTTTCAGGATCGAAGGCTTTTTTTCACCCCTTATCCGGGGGTGTCGCTTCGCTCAACCCCCGGCTGCTGGGGCTGGCATGGCTTCGCCATGACCATCGC
>CAZQUC010000135.1:0-10413 GCA_964596095.1 uncultured Enterobacteriaceae bacterium | reverse complement strand
CCCGAAGGCAGGATCAGATTGACGGTGACGAACATCATCAGGTTCTTCTTGAAGAACTGATCGGCCTTGGTGCGGAAGAGGCGGCCGAGGTAAGGAATGTCGCCGAAGATCGGCACTTTATCCTCCACGGTTTGCACGTCCTCACGGATCAAACCGCCCACTCCCAAAGTCATGCCATCATAGATGGTCACGGCAGTGGTGAGCTTGCGGGTCGAGAACACCGGTTGCTCAATGCGGTTTTCAGTAAGCACCAGCGTGACCGGATTGCCCAAGGCATCCGTGCTGCTGGTTTGGATCGGACTGCCGTAGTTGACGAAGCCTTCGAACTCCACCACTTCGGGAGAAAGGGAAAGATCGACGGTTTGTCCATCGGCACCCACCGTCGGCTCAACTTCGAGCGTCACCCCGGTATTGCGGGTTTCGAAGGTGGTTGGCGTGGTCGGCGTGACCGGGAAGGTATTGGTGCTGCTGCCACCGCCGAAGAGGCTGAAGCCGCCGCCGCCGCCGCCGAAGTCCTGTGGAATTTCCGGTGGTTCGAATTCGGTCGGATAGATGAATTCGCGGATGACCTCCACTTTGGCGCGCTGGCCGCTTCGCGTGGTGACTTGTGGCGCGGTCAACAAGTCGGTGCCCTTCTTCTGGTTGAGAGCCCGCAGCACGACCTGGAATTGCGGATCAGTGTAAACCCCAGCCAAAGCGAAGACGGCCGGCGAGACACTCGATTCGGCGGTGCCCTCGGCCGTGGCGCTGGAAGTGAGCAAGCCGTCGATGGCGTTGTTGGAAATGGCGTCGTTGCCGAAACGCAGGCCGCCCGTCATGAGGTTCGAGCCGCCGACCGGCAAGGCGCTGGTGCCTTGGCCGGGAGCCACGAACGGCCATGCGCTGGCACCAACCGGACCCGAACTGCGGTTACCCGCCGTGCCACCGGAACCGAACGCCCGGTTACCACCGACATTGAAGGCACCCATCAGCCAGTCGAAACCGAATTCATCTGTGTTCTTTTGGTTCACTTCGATGAATTTGGTGGTGATATTGATCATGCGGGCCACTTGGCCGCGCAATGTTTCCACAAAGTTGGCCACGAGGTCCAGATTGGCCGGCGTATTGCGCACGGTGAGCGTGGAACTGGCGGAGCTAAAGAAGGCGGAAGCCTGCTCGGGAAACGTGATCCCGGCCTGTTCGAGAATTTCCTTGGCCGCGGGCCGACTGCCGAGGGATGAGCCTCCGCTCGTGCCACCGCCTCCAAAGGGATCGGACGCCGGGGCATCGGCGCTGCCACCGCCACCGCCGGAAGACAGGAAGTCCGGCGGCACCTTGAAGACGCGGGTCACCAGTTCGCCCTCGGAATCCGCCGGCGAAATAATCACGGCGTATTGCTCAATTCTCATGCGCAAACCGGCTTGGTCGGCCACCGCCTTCACCGCCACTTCCAATGGCACATTGGACAGGTTCAGGCTGGGAATGCGCGGCACGGCACCCGCGGCCGGCAGCCGCAGGATGAAGTTGACTCCCCGTTCGCCGGTCGCAGTGGTGTCCAACTCGCGGCTGCGCTGACGGAGGAATTCCACGGCTTCCTCGACCGTCACCTGATCCAGATTCACGCTGGGCAGGATGATGGTCTTCAATTTGTCGATGAGGATCTGCGAGCTATCGAGGATACCTCCCCCGACATCGAAACCGAGACCGGTTTCGCCGGTCAACGCGGCCGGGACCGGGGTTTCCCATTGCTGGTCCACTTCACGCAGCATCTTGGCGCGGGTGTGGTCGCGGGCGGCCAGAAAATACTCGCTACGGGCGCGTTCGCCTTTCTCCAACAGACGACGGGCAGCCTTGTTGTAAGGATCGGTGACCAACGCGCGGTTGGCTTCCTCGCTGGAGCTGTCATAATCGCCCAGATCATAATACCCTTCGCTCAACTGGAGGCGTTTGCGCACTTCCTGGACGTTGCTGGTGTGCTCTTTGGAATTGGCCGGATTGAACCATTCGGGATCTTCCAAGCGGCTGAGGAGTCTGAGCGCACCCCGATGGGTGGGATCATAGCCCAGCGCTTCGTGCAAGAGACTGCGGGCGGCATCGTATTCGCCGCCTTCGGCGCGCTGCTGGGCGAGGCGGACGGCGGTGTCGTTGAATTTGCCGATCACCCGCTGACGCTCCACTTGGACGACTTCGGCATCGGGCAACAGGGAAAGCGCCGCCCGGTAGTGGCTGAGCGCCCCTTCGTAATCACTGTCGGAATACGCACGACCACCGGCCGCTTCCTCTTCCGCGGCCTGCACGATGCGCTCCTGACGCCGAATAACTTCCCGCTCGGCAATACTGGTGGCATATCCTCCGCCTTTTCCGGTTCCGGCTTGAAGATGCTCCATGGGGGTCCAAGCGGCGGTAGCGGCGAGGAATGTCGCCGCCAAAGCGCGTGGAGTGGCAGGGTTGATCACTGATGGTCTCATGTGGATGATGTGGCGATGCTTAGAGGAAAGACAAACGTAGGGCAAGAACCTTTTTACGAAAGGGAGAGGATTTGCTTAGATCATTGTGGCGGGGGGCCAAGTTTGAAGGGTTTTTTGACGACTTCGCTGCCGCCTTCCGGCACGAAGCTGAGAATGACGTTATCGGCGTGGATTTCCTCCACGGTGAATGTCATGCCGGCGGGATTGCGGACTTCGAAGTCCTCGCCTTCTTTTTTCTCGAAGTCCTCGTTGGTCAGCGTGTAAACCAGCTTGGCGATGTAGGTCGGATGCTCGACTTCCTTCCGCTCTTCCAGACGGATCCGTTGTTGTTTGCGGTCCTTCTCATCCAAAAGATAGGCCACGGCAACGGGAGTCGGCGTGCCGAAACGGTCCACTGTCTCGGTTTTCACTTCCGCCACCTTGAAGCGGCCCGGCTCGAACCGTTTGGTGGATTCACCGACTTTGAGGTATTCGCTGCGGCGTTCTTTTTCGGTGCCATCCGGATTCCGCACGATGAAGGCGATGCCGGCGGTGCCGGAATCGTAAGAAGAGAGCCGCAGGGTAAGTGGATCCTCCAAGCGCTCGGCGTAGTAGAGCTTGGTTTCGGAAGTCGGCTTGCTGAGGCTGGAATTGGGGTCGGTGCCGCCGAGGAATTCATCGAGATTGGTATATCCGTCACGATCAGGATCCTGCTCGCGCACATCGACCGAGGTGTAATCGAGGTCATGCTCCACCAGCCAGATATTGTCGATGGGGTCGCGGAGCTTCGGCTCGGGCTGATACATGGGGAAGGGGTCATCCGGACGGTCGTTCATCACCACGAATGGGGTGGAGCTAAACAAGGGGACGATTTGTCCGCCGTCCAATTTCACCTGCGACCATTCGAACCCTTCAAGGCGTTTGTCCGCCTCGGCGACGGCTTCGGCGCTCAACTCTCCCAACTGCTTGCGCGGCTCGGGGCTGTCGGAAACAAAGCGGGATTTGAAATCGGACGCCTTGAGAATGATCCAGCCCGCTCCCAGCACTGCCACCAGCGCGGCGATGATCAGAAAAGCCCGGTCGTAGTTTTTTTGAATCCAGTTCATGAAACAAAGGAAAGATGGGACGTTCAGTTGGCGGCGGTTTTCGCGCCCGCTTTCTCAGCGTCATCCGGGTCGAGGAACCGGATGAGGTCGATGGCGACCCAGGCCGAGACTTTCTCGCCGCCCAGCACGACGGTGGAGTCTTTCTTCTGGCCCTCGGTGGAGGTGCTGCGGAGGGATTTATCGGGACCGTCTTTCTTTTCATTCTCCACGCGGATGGCACGGATGGCGAAGAAGTGATCCTTGCTGTTGGCCAAGTGGTTGAGCGCGTCCTGCACACTCTTGTTGGTGCCGGTGAAGCGCAACCCGAAGGGATATCGCTGAAGCACCGTTTTCTCATCAAGGACGGACGCGGATCCTGCCGCGGCCGTGGCGGCGGGACGACGGGCTCGGCTGCCGCTGCGGGTCGCTTCGGCGGGTTCCTCTTCCTTGACGCCAGATTCGACGGCCAGTTCGGTGCGCTCGATGTTTTCGATGGCGGAAACCCGGTCGGTCAGCAGGGTGCGGACCAGTGAGGCCAGCGCCGTCAATTGGAAATCGAGGTCGGCAACCGCCGCGTCGGGCGGGAGGGAGTTGCGGTATTTGCCGAGGCCGAGATCGAATTCCCCGCCTTTCTCGGAAAGCTTGGTCATTTCGGCCAAGCTCTTGATGTCGCGCAGGGTGTCGGTCAGCTTCGACTGGAACTGGTCGCTGCGAAGACTTCTATCCAACTCCGGCTGCGAGGCGATGAGCTTTTTCTGCAACTCATTGACGGAGACGGCATAGACATCCACCTGGGCCTTGCGGGCCTTGAGGTTCTCCTCATTGGGGAACAGTGGCTTGGATTCGAGCCGATCCACTTCGGTTTTTTCCGCCGCAAAGACTTCGGCTTTGGCGGTCTGGTCGCGCCAACTGCTGAACAGCAGCCAGCCGAGGATCAGGGCGGCCCCGGCAACCACGCCGATGAAGGTGCTCAGGAACTTGTTCTTTTTGAGTGATTCCATGTTCAGTTGGATGTGGCCTTGAGTAAAGGGGTCGGCTGGATCTTGCGTTTCAGAGGCAGGCGCATTTCATAACCGGAGGCCCAAGTCACGTCGCTCGGGCTGTCGGTTTTGACGTAAGCAGCGTATTCGCCACTGGGATCGATGTCGAAGAAGGGCGACTTTTTGATTTCCTCGAAGAAATCCGAAACCACCTGGTTTCCTTTGTCGTTTTGATAGTTGCGATAGAGACCGAAGATGTGGACGCCATCGACGAATTTCTCGGCAGGGGCGGCGGCCCGGCTTTGGGAACCTGAACGCCGCGCGGCGGGTGAAGATGGCGCCAGCGGCTCGTCGAACGAGTTGGTCTTGCCCGAGCCGGCCAGTGCCGGGGTGACCGATTTTTCCGAGACCGTGGGCTCGAATTGGGTGATCCAGATGAGATCGTTCTTGAGCAGGGAATTGAGATTGTTGAACAATTCCAGCCAATACACACGGTCCTGGATGGCAGCCTCCAACAATTCCGCGCGGGCGACCTCCCGATTGGCGCGGGCATCCTCCTCGTTAAGCTTCCGGTCTTCGGCGGCCAATTCGTTCTTGCGCTCGGTCAAGGCCTCGGTGCGTGAGGCAAAGGCATTGGCGGCGCTGCGGTTATAGAGCCAGCCGGCGGCCAGCACTCCCAGCAGGGCGGCGGCACCCGCGAAGAGGAACGGTTTGCGGCGCGCATTGTCGCGGCGGATGGCCACGGGTGGCGGCACCAAGTCGAGTTCCATCGGCGCCGAGTAGGCGGCCCGCAAAGCCAAGCCCACCAACTCGCCCAAGGTGTGGGCGCTCGCCTGCGCCTGCCCGGCATCGACTTTGGGGCCCACGGCCACGGCGCGCAGCGCGTTGAAATACTCCACCGGCAGGTTCAGTTTTTCCTCGAAAAATTCCTTCACATAGGGCAGCGAGGCGGCGGCCCCGGCCAGATAGACGATTTCCGGGGCGCTGCCACCCTGCTGGCTGCGATACAGGTTGCTGGTGCGGACGATTTCGCCATGAATCCGGGTCAGCGCATTGCGGATGACTTTGGAAAGCGCGGCGACTTCGGGATCCTCGTGATCGGCATACCCGCTGAGCGCGACGAAGCCGGCGGTGATTTTGCGCTCCTCGGCGTCGGTGAATTCCGCGCCGAATTCCTTGGCGATGCTGCTGGTGATGGAAGCCCCGCCGGCGTTGTTGATGGTGCGGAAGAAGAATTTCCCGTTCGGCTCGATGTAGAGCAGGTTGGCCGCGCGGGCGCCAAGGTCGATGAGGAGGGCCGGGCGGTCGAGATCGGGGTAGTTGAAGCGGAATGCGTTATAGAGGGCGAGCGGCGCGATGTCCACGCCTTCGGTGATCAGCGGCGCGCCTTCCACCGCTGTATTCAACTCGGCGAGCACATCCGTTTTCACCGCGGCGAGCACGGCTTCGGTTTCACCGATTTCGCCTTCCTTGTTGAGCAATTGATAATGCCAGACCACCTCGGAGATCGGGAACGGGATGGCCTGCTGGGCCTCAAACCCGATCAACTCGTCCATTTTCTCCACGTTGAGCGGTGGCAATTTGACGAACTTGCTCAAGACGGGCTGGCCGGAAATCGCGTAGCGCACTCCGGAACCGGCAGCCTTGAAGGAAGAGGTCAACTGCTTCACGGCAGCCGCAATCTGCGGCCCTCGGGAAACATCGCCGGTGGGGTCGCCGGGCAGATCGACCACCGAATAGTTGGTCAACTGCAGGCTGCCTTTGCCCCCGGCCGTGAATCGCGCGATGCCAATGCGCTGGGAACCAAGGTTGAGTGTGAGGATCGACTTCTTGTCTGCCATGAGCGAAATCTGAAAAGGCGTCGGCTGGTCCGGGAGGACCGTGCGGATGACGCGTGGTGGTTGAAGGGGGCCGGAGTTTTACCTAGACTGCACTTCGGCGTGATAATCACCCCACAAGGGAGCGAACGGCGTCTGATTTTTGGTCAGCAACAGGCCGGGCACCTGTGCGGGGGCGGAGGAGGCTTTCCACCATTCACCCTTGGGCGAAGAGGCCAATCCGACCAAGGCGCCGTTGTGCTTGACCTCGACCGCCCACATGCTGACGGCGTTGGCGGTCACACGGGAATTGCCGGTCAGGCTGAGGATCGAGGAGGGTGAAAGATAGACAACCGAGGCGAGGGCCTCGCCGATCGGCACATTCACGTGGGTCACTTCGGCGGTGAGGATCTTCTGCTTGGCCTTGTCGGGATTGTTCAGGAAGATGTAATAAGTAAAATTCAGCGTGTCGTAGGTCTTCACATCACCACGCGCGTTTTTAGGGGGAGAGGCCACGAAAGGCACTTCAATCTCCAACCACTCTTTTTGTTTCCAGCGCTTGTCCTTGGTGCCGGCTTTGAGCGCGAAATCGGGAGTCATCTGCACCTGAATGGCGGCATCCTTGAGATCGACCAATTTTTCCCGGGCCTCCTGCGCCGACGATATTCCGGGGGATAGACACCCGATCACCACCGCCGCGGTGGTGGCCAGAACCGATTTTTTGAAAAGGACCTTCATTTTTCTAGTCTGGGTGGTTGGAGGGGCCAAAACCTGACAACTTTCTTTTCCCTTGGCTAGGGAAAAATTTCCGTTCCGCAAAAAATTTTGTCTCTTTTCTTTGCGAACAGGAAAGAAGCATCTGGGGCGCGGCGTTTACACGTGGCGTTCCGGCATTTCAAGGCTTTTTCCGACACGAATGTGAGAATTTTTGTGTGAGGCCGGGCGGAAAACGACGGAAGCTGGGAAAGGGACCAGCGGAGGGTGGTGCGGGGCCCCTCATAAAGCCGATTCCCGCTCCAAGGCGACGAACGCGCCCTCGCGCAATACAACGGGCCGGCGGCCGCGCAGCAGCCGCACCCATTCGATCGCGCAGGCGGTGACGATAATGGCGACGGCGGACAGGAACAACGCGGTGATGGCGATATCCACGCGCAGGTTGGTGATCTGGCGGCCGAGGGCGGCGAGCTGGGCCTCGCCGAGAGTGGCCGCGTCCGCGAGCCGGCCTTCGGCGGCCCTCAAGTCGGGGAGGAAACCGGCCGCGCGGGGGGAGAAAATCTTCATCCACCCGGCGGAGAAAGTCACCACCGTCAGAAACACCAAGGGAGCCACGGTGACCGCCAGGTAGCGTTGCTTGCCCATTTTGATAAGCACCGTGGTGCCAAGGCATAACGCGATAACTGCCAGCAATTGGTTGGAGATGCCGAAGATAGGCCAGAGGCTTTTCGCGATGCCATCAGGATCAATGGCTCCTTGATACAGGAAGTAACCCCAGGCCGCCACCAGCAGCGCGGTGGCCGCCACGTTGCCGAGCCACGAGCGGGTGTCGCCCAACGGTTTCCACACCCCGCCCAGCAGATCCTGCAAAATGAAGCGGCCGACGCGCGTGCCGGCATCCAGCGTGGTGAGGATGAAAAGCGCCTCGAACATGATCGCGAAGTGATACCACAGCGCGAGCATCCCCTCCCCCGGGATAACCTTGGCGAACATCTGCGCGAGTCCGACGGCGAAGGTCGGCGCGCCGCCCGTTTTGCCGAGCAGCGTGGGCTCGCCGAGATCGTGCGCGAGCTTTTCCATTTCGACGAGAGTGACGGGGAAACCGGCGGTGTTGATCTTCGCGATCGCCGCCTCCGCGGTCGGGACCGGCGGCGTGTTGATGGCGAAATACTGCCCCGGCTCGAGAGCACAGGCGGCGATGACGGCCATCAGCGCCACCAGCATCTCCACCACCATCGCGCCGTAGCCCACGAGCCGGATCGACGACTCGCGCGGAAGCAGCTTCGGCGTGGTGCCGGAGGCGATGAGCGAATGGAACCCCGACACCGCGCCGCACGCGATGGTGATGCACACGAAGGGAAACACCGGCCCCGGCACCACCCAGCCCGAGCCGTCAACGAATTGCGTCACCGCCGGCATGTGCAGCGGCGGCGCCAGCGCGACAATGCACACGGCCAGCACCGCGATGGTGCCGAGCTTCATGAACGTGCTGAGGTAATCCCGCGGCGCGAGCAGCAGCCACACCGGCAGCACGCTGGCCGCGAAGCCGTAAATCATGATCGCCCAGGCCAATTCGTCCGCCTGCCACGTCAGCGCGGCCTTCCAGCTTTCCGACAGCAGTCCCCCGCCCCACACCGCCAGCAGCAGACCGACGACGCCGAAGACCGACGCCGCGCCCACGCTGACGCGGCCCGACTTGATCGCCAACCCCATGAGCATCGCCAGCGGAATGGTGGCCGCGATGGTGAAGAGGCCCCACGGGCTTTCCGCGAGCGCCTTCACCACCACCAGCCCGAGCACCGCGAGCAGGATGGTCATGATCGCCAACAAGCTGAACATGGCGAGAAAGCCGATAACGGGGTTCAACTCCTCCTTGAGCATCTGGCCGAGCGATTTGCCGTCGCGACGGATGGAGGCGAAGAGCACCACCGCGTCATGCACGCCGCCGCCCAGCGTGGCGCCGATGAGGATCCACAACGTGCCCGGCAGATAGCCGAATTGCGCCGCCAGCACCGGCCCCACCAGCGGCCCCGGTCCCGCAATGGCCGCGAAGTGGTGGCCGAAGACGACCCATTTGTTGGTCGGCACGAAGTCCTTGCCGTCCGCGCGCGTCACCGCCGGCGGGGCGCGCCGCTCGTCGATCGTCAACACCTTCGCCATCAACCAGGCGGAATAAAACCGGTAGGACACCGCGAAGGTGCATAGCCCGGCCACCACCAGCCAGAGGGCGTTCAGTGGCTCGTCGCGCGAAAACGCCGCCACCCCGATGGCCGCCGCGCCGAGCACGGACACGGCGGTCCACCCCACAATCGTCAACACTTTGGGCATGAGGGAGACGATACTACGGCTGGCGGACGACGCGCAAGTAGCCAGCGGGCGCCGCAGCCGGATCCGGCGTGCCACCGGCAGGCAACGTGAAGCTGGTGGTGACGCCGGTCGCGGTGAGCGGCGCGCCCACCGCCGACCATTGCTGGTTGGCCAGCGTGGTGGACCATTCGACGACGAACGTCTGCCCGGCTTCCGACGGCCACGTGATCGTCAGCGCGCCATCCGCGGCGCGGCTGAAGCTGCTGAGCCGGAACTCCGGCCCGGACGGGGCGGGACCGGACGGCCCGGTGGCGAAGAGCGCGCCGATGGTGGCTTCCGACAACGTGCCGGTGAAAAGCCGCACATCGGCCATCCAGCCCGCCCAATTCTCCACCCCCTGGCCGGCGAAATACAGCGGCTGGCCGTTCAGCGGCGCGGCGGTGATGGTATTGGCGTTCACGAACACGGCATCGCGGTAGTAATAGAGCGTTTCCCCTTCCTTGACGGCCACATGATGATGCCACGCGCCGCTGGGCACGGGCGGATACTCGACATTCTCGCCGATGCCGTCGTGATGCCACTCAAAGGACAGGCCGGTGAATTTGATGAATTCGCGCGGGGCGAAATCCACATTGTTGGCGTCGTAGCGGTTGCCGAGGAGAATTTCCGTGGTGGCGGCCTGGTTGGGCTTGGCCCAGAACGACCACGCGAAGTTGTCCTCCAGGAAAAACTCCGGCAGCGGACCGCCCTCGAAGGGATCGCCCACCACGACGTGAGCGCCTGCGTTGTCCTCACCATTGAAACTCAATACCGTGCCGTATTGCGGATCAGTGGTCCAGGCTAATCCGGTCTCCTCCAGGCCGCCCGTTTCCCAATTCTGGATCGTGCCGTGGCGGCCCTGACCGCTCACATCGTTGACGAATTCGCCGTCCCCTTCGTTCAACGGCCACCAGCCGAAGAGCGGCGGCTCGGGCAGACCCGACGGCTGCACGCGGAAGCGCAGCGTGAGACTGGCGGTGCCCGCCGCGTTGTCCGTCGCCCGCACCACCACGGTGACGGCTCCGGCGGAACCGGCGGGCGCGGT
>CAZQUC010000134.1:0-10424 GCA_964596095.1 uncultured Enterobacteriaceae bacterium | reverse complement strand
TCCACTTCGTAGCGGCCGTAAATTTCCGCGGTGTCGAGGGTGGTGATGCCCAGATCGAGCGCGGCTTTCAGCAATTCCAGAATCCCCTCCGGCGTCTGGCGCGCGGGGTCATTGAGCAACCGCCACGTGCCGAGCACGAGGCGGGAGCCTTCCCAAGGAAGATCGGGGTGCAGGCGAAGTCGGGTCATGGTCTCATCTTTGCCACATGCCGGCGGCGCGGGCGACATGGAAAATCGCGTAGCGGGGGCGTCCCGCCCACCGCGGGCACGACTTCCCTTCGGCTTCCGGGTGCTTGTTCAGTGAAAACTCCGTTCGCGACGATGCCGCGGCAGGCCGTGGTCGCTGGCTTTGGAGGATCGCGCTTCTTGCCGGTTACATCGTGCTGGCGGTGGGCGGGACGCCCCCGCTACGAGCGGCTCACCGGCTCACCGGCTGATCGGCTGGGAAATGCGCAGGTAGGCGAAGAGGTCGCGCACTTGCTGGTCGGTCAGCCCGTCGAGCAATCCCTCCGGCATGAGGCTGACGCCGGCGCCCTGCATCTCGGCGACGTCGTTGCGCTGGATGGTGAGGTCGTTGCCATCGAAGCCGCGCAGCACGATCACGTTCGCATCCTGGTCGGCGAGGAAGCCGCCCAACGTGCGGCCGTCCTTGGTGGTGACGATCTGGTTGGCGTAACCTTCGCGGATTTCGGCGTTGGGGTCGATGATGCCGATGAGCAGCGAACCGAGATCCTCGCGCTGATACCCGGTCAAGTTAGGACCGATGCGGCCGCCTTTGTGGAAGAGCGTGTGGCAGGCGGCGCACCGCTCCATGTAGAGCGGCTCGCCGGCATAGGGATCGCCCGGTTCCGCGCCGAGCACCGCGCGCACTTGTTCGAGGCGTGGCCGCAGGTCGGCTTTGACGGGCGCGGCTTTGGCCGGGTAAAGTCGAGCCAGCGCGTCCGTGACCGCCGCGTCGCGGTGCCGACGCAGGCGCGTGAGGAGTTCCGGCGGGATGGTCTCGCGGGCGAGGTCGCCGGCGGTGATGACTTCGAGCAAACTCAACGTCCAGGCCGGGCGGCTGGCGAGGAGATTCAGCGCGGCGTCGCGAATCTCCGGCGGCAGGGCGGAAAAATGCGTGGCGACGTCGCGGCCGATCGCGGGGGTGTCATAGGCGGACAACGACGCGAAGGCGATCTGGCGGAGATCGGCCGGCTCGTTGCCCAACGCCAGCGCGAGCAAGACCGGCTCGGCCTCGGCCTGGGGCGCTTCGCCGAAGACGCGCGCGTAAAGCCGCCGCGCGGCGGGATCGGCTTGCGGATCGGCCACCACGGCCAGCGCTTCGGTGAGGGCCGCCGGTTCGCCCTGGCGCACGCGCAACAACAGCGAGCCTTTGCCGAGCCCGGCCAGCGCCTGCGCGAGTTCGTCGGGCAGGGCGGGCATCGCGCGGCCTTGGAAGGCTTCTTCAAAGCCCGCCAGCAACGCGGCCTGGTCTTCCGCCGTCGGAGCGAGCCGCAGAAGTTTCGCGCAGGTGAGCAAGCCCTGCCGCGAGCCCTCGGCGGCGAAGCGCCGGATGAAGCGTGGCGTGAGATGCCGGCGCACGAGTTGGCGCGCCCACACGTCGGGATGCGTTTCCCACAACGCCAACACGTCCGCCGCGTGAGTCGCGCAATGCGATTCCAGCGTGAACCACGCCAGCAGCGGAATGAACGGATCGTCCGCATCGGCGTCGCGTTGCATGACCGCGAGGACTAAGGGCAAAGCCTGCGCAGCCGGTAGGCGGCGAGCGGTGGAGAGAAGCTGCGCGCGCACCTCGGCGTCCGGCTCCGTGGCCGCGAGCGCGATCACATCTTGGAGAAACGTTGACGGCAATGTGCGCGCGTCGCCGAGCAGACGGATCGTCCACGCCCGCACCATCGGTCCCGGATGGCGCAACGTCTGTCGGGCGAGGGCTTCATCGAGCGCGTTGGTTTGATGCAAGACCCACAACGCTTCGAGCGCCGGATGATGCGGGTCGTCACCCGTGGCCGCGGCGGCGGGATCAAGCACGGCGCGCAGCGCGGCGGTCGGGATCGTGTCGCCGCGGCAGGCGCGCTCGGCCAGCAGCCGCACGGCGGTTTGGCGGTGCCACGGGTTGGCGTGGTCGAGCAGGCCGACGAGTTCGTCGTTGGTTTTGGCCGCCACGTTGACGTCGCGTTCGAGCGGCTCCGTCTTGCCGCGCAGCCGATACACGCGCCCGGAACTGGGATCGATCTGGCCTTGGTAATTCTGCCCGTGCGCGATGTATTCCTCGCGGAAGTCGGCGATGGTGAGGCTGCCGTCAGGCGCGGCGGCGAGATACACCGGACGGAAAGTCATGTCCTCGGCGCGCAGCGGGACGCCGGTGTCGGTGGTGACGAAAGTGCTGCCGGCCGGCACGCGTTGGGAAGCGACGAGATTTTGATGCAACGGATCGGCGCCGAGCAGTTGCCCGCGCCACGCGGCGGGCAAGGCGGTGCCTTCCATCACGAGGACGTTGTGCGAGAACCGCGGGACGGGATGGGTGGTGGCCATAGGCGGCATCGACCCGAAGGCGAAGGGGTTGAGCGGCGGGCCGAATTTGTCCCGCTCGACGCCTTGCTTGAGATAGATGCCTTCCTGGAGGTGATGCCATCCGCGCGTGTCGCCGCCATTGTGTCCGCTGAAGAGGCGGCCTCCGCCGTCGAAGTGCGGCCCGAAGGTATTGCCGCTCCCATCGGCGAAAATCTCGAATTTCCGCGTGGAGGGATGATACCGCCAGATGGCGCAGCCTTCGAGATAGAGCGGCGCGGTCTCGGGCGGATCGGCGGGATTGACCACATGGCTGATGACCGTGCTGCCCTGCGCACCGTAGAGCCAGCCGTCTGGTCCCCACACCAGTCCGTTGGCGGTGCTGTGGGTGTCTTCGAGGCCGAAGCCGGCGAGGCGCGTTTCGGGATCGGCATCGGGCACGTCGTCGCCATCGGCATCGGGATAAAACAACAAATAGGGCGTGTGCATGACCCAGATCCCGCCGTGTCCCCACAGCGCGGCATTGGCCATGTTGAGGCCGGTCAACACTTCCTTCGCGTGCTCGTAAACGCCGTCGCCATCGCGGTCTTCGTGGACGCTGATGATGTCGGCGCCGCGGTCATGATGCGGCGGCGCGGGCGGCACGCGGTCGTATTTGCCGCGATAGTAGGCGTCGCGCGAAATCATCTTCAGCCCGGCGGGATAAGGATACTGGCGGTATTGCGCGACCCACAAGCGGCCACGCTCGTCGTAGCTGAGATGGGTCGGCTGCGCGACGGCGGGTTCGTGCAACAGCGACTCCACCACGAAGCCGTCCGCCGCCCGCAATTTCGCCAACGCCTCCCCCGGCGGCACTTGCCGGCCGCGCACCGGCTCGGTCGGCGCTTGCAGCACAGTGTGGGCCGGTCGCCAATCGGCGGGCGTGTAAGTAGCCCGCGCGGGAGCAGCGGCCACCGCTTGCAACTCCGACGCGGCGGCCTCGCCCGTGCGGACTTCCCATTCGCGATGGAGCGGCACTTCATCCAGGTAGCCGCCGAAGACCGGCGCGCGCGTCAAGCCGCGGGCCGCCGCCGCGCTTTCCAGACGCAGCGCGAGCGCGTTGAAGACTTTCTCTTGGAGAATGTCCTTGGGCACTTTGAAGCGCCGCGGCAAGCCGGGCGGCACCTCGTCGCCTTCGATGATGGTGACGCCATTCAAAGTCACGCGGAATGGGCCGGGGATGTCCTCCAGCGCGAGCGTCATCGATTCGCGCCACAGGTCCTTCGGATCGTCCATCGGCACGACCAACGTGGACGGCACCTGCAACCAGGCGCGATACCAGAGCGGGTCGGCCGTGGGCGTGGCCGTCGCGGCGTCCGCGGCGGTCGGCTCCGACGGCGGAATCGTCCGCGCTTGCCAGGGCGAGGGATCTTCGGCGTGGGTGGCCAGGAGCAGGCCGCACCACCACAACGGCAGCAGCATTCGTTTCATGGGGTTTAAGAGAGTGGCGTTTTACCAGCCCAGGATCTGGGCGAAAACCAACGGCGCGACGATGGTGGCGTCGGATTCGATGACATATTTCGGCCCGACGACATCGAGCTTGCCCCAGGTGATTTTCTCATTGGGCACCGCGCCGGAATAGCTGCCGTAGCTGGTCGTGGAGTCGCTGATCTGGCAGAAGTAATCCCACAACGGCACTTTCCGGCGCCCGAGATCCTGGTGCAGCATCGGCACGACGCAGATGGGGAAATCCCCCGCGATGCCGCCGCCGATTTGGAAAAAGCCGAGCCGCGAGGTCTTGGTGAATTCGGTATACCAGTCGGCGAGGCGGATCATGTATTCGATGCCGCTGCGCATGGTGCGCGGGTCTTTCACGTCGCCCTCGATGCAGTGCGCGGCGAAGATGTTGCCGCAGGTGGAATCCTCCCACCCCGGCACGAAGAGCGGCAGATTGCGCTCGGCGGCGGCGAGCAGCCACGAGTCCTTGGGGTCGATCTCGTAGTGTTTTTCGAGCACGCCGGAGAGCAGGAGTTGATACATGAACTCGTGCGGAAAATACCGCTCGCCGGCCTTCTCCGCCTTTTGCCACAGCGCCAGCAAATGCTTCTCGATGCGACGGATCGCCGCGTCTTCGGGAATGCACGTGTCGGTCACGCGGTTGAGGTGTTTTTTCAGCAGCTTCACCTCGTCCTTGGGCGTGAGGTCGCGGTAGTTCGGCACCCGCTCGTAGTGGCTGTGCGCGACGAGATTATAGACATCCTCCTCCAGGTTGGCGCCGGTGCAGGTGATGCCGTGGACTTTCCCCTGGCGGATCATTTCGGCGAGCGAGAGACCGAGTTCGGCGGTGGACATCGCGCCGGCCAGCGTGATGAACATGCTGCCTCCTTTCGCGAGATGCGCCTTGTAACCCTCGGCCGCGTCGATGACCACCGCCGCGTTGAAGTGGCGGTAGTGGTGGCGGACGAATTGCGTCACTGGTCCGACCGGGGCGACGGACGGAGCGGCGATGGCTTTCCTGGCTTTGGAGGAAGACTTCGGGGCGGATGGCTTGGGCATGACGCCGAGTATTGGATCAAACCGCCTTTATTCAAGCACGCAGGGCGTGGCGGCGACGTCATTCGCGCGCCTTGCTGTCGATCCAGATTGTCACCGGCCCGTCGTTGACGAGCGCGACCTGCATGTCCGCACCGAATTCCCCGGTCGCCACCGGCTGGCCGAGCGCCTGCTCCAGCTCGCCGACGAATCGCTCGTAAAGCGGCACCGCCTGCTCCGGCCGCGCGGCGCGGATGAAACTCGGGCGATTCCCCTTTTTCGTGCTGGCATGAAGCGTGAACTGGCTGACCACCAGCACCCGGCCGCCCGCGTCCGCCAGCGAGAGATTCATCGCCCCGGCCTCATCGGCGAAGATGCGCAGCTTGGCGATCTTCCCCACCAGCCACGCGCAGTCCTCCGGCCCGTCCGCCTCCTCGATGCCTAACAAAACGAGAAACCCCGCGCCGATCCGCGCTGTTTCCGTTCCGGCGATGGTGACGCTGGCCTGAGTGACCCGTTGCAACAAGGCGCGCATGGGCCGCGATTCTGCGGCGCGCGCCGCGCCGCGCAACTGCCGCGAGTAGGAACGCCATGGAAAAAGACTGGCAGGCTGGAAGGTTGTGGCATTGTGCCTCCGGTCAATGTTCCGTGAAGGGAGCCTCTGGCTTCCCGACCGAGCCATTGGCTGGAAGCCAATGCCACAAACGCTTTCCGCATGTTTTCCAAACCCTTCGTCGCCTTCAGTCCCAGCCACCTGATCGTGCTGGCGCTCGTGGTGCTGGTCTCGGCCGTGATGATCGGGGTGGCGCGCGCGGGACGATGGCCGCGGGTGACGCGCGCCCAGGAGTGGATCTTGTGCGGTCTCATGCTCGTGGCGTGGCCGCTGGATGTGTGGGCCGCGACCTTCGGCTCGAAAGGCATCACCCTGGAGCATGTGCTGCCGCTGCATTTGTGCGATCTCGCCTCCTTCGCCGGCATCGTGGCCCTGCTGCGGCGGGATCCTTTCGCCGCCGAAATCGCCTGGTTCTGGGGCATGGCCGGCACGCTCAACGGCCTGCTCACCCCCGCGCTTCTCTACGATTTCCCCAATCCCGCGTTTTTCTCCTTCTTTTTGCTTCATGCCGGCGTCATCATCACCGCCATCTATCTCGTCGGCGGCCCGCGGCTCTGGCCCCGGCCCGGCGCTGTCATGCGCGTCTTCGTGCTGAGCCTCGGTTACTTCGCGTTCGTGGCCACGACGAACGCCCTGCTCGGCACCAATTTCGCCTTCGTCTGCCACAAGCCGGAAACCCCCAGCCTCCTGGATTCCTTCGGGCCGCATCCCTGGTATGTGCTCGCGCTGCCCCTCCTCGCTCTGGTGGCGTTCATTCTTTTTTACCTGCCTTTTTGGGCGCTTCGCAAATTTTGGCCGGAATTTCGCAAAGAGGCTTGACCTCGCGGTGACGAGTTCGACACTATACGCCATGCCTTCCCGGCGACCCGTCGAAACCCCGAGAGGGGATCGGTGGTTGTGACATACCCCCAGCGCCCTTCCATGCCGGACGCTGAGCCGGTCTTGATGAATCGACTGTTCCCCTCCTCGTCCAAGCCATGAATCCGGAGGTGGAAATCACCTATTGAAGGTCATCAAATGTTAAATATTGTTCACAACCATGATTGAGCTTGTCACCAAAGGAGGGCCCCTGATGTGGCTGCTGCTCGCGTGCGGCTTGGTCGCCATGGGCATTTTCGCGGAGCGATTTTTCCAACTCCACCGTTCGGTGGTGGATGTCGGGGAGTTGCTCCAAGGCATTTCCAATCTGGTGAAAAAGCGCGCCTACGCCGAGGCCTTGCACGAACTGGCCGGCACGCCCGGCCCGGTGGCCCGCGTCCTGAAAGCCGCCGTGGCCCGCCATGACCTGCCGCGCTCGGAGCTGAAAGAGGTTGTCCAGGAAGCCGGCCAGCTCGAAGTGCCGAAGCTGGAGCGTTATCTGCCCGTGCTGCTGGCGATCGTTTATGTCGCGCCGCTCATCGGGCTGCTCGGCACCATCATCGGACTCACGGAGACCTTCGTGAGGCTCGAAAGTGGCAACGGCTTCGCCACCCCGGCCGAGTTGTCCGGCGGCGTGTATAAAAGCCTGCTCGGCGCCGCGGCCGGCTTGGCCGTGGCCATTCCGGCGTATCTGTTTTACGCCTATCTCGCGTCCTTCGTCAAAGGCCTGATGCATGACATGGAGCGCGGCGGCATCGAGATCGTCAACATTGTCAACGATCTCCGCAGTGCGGAAAGACCGGCCTCTACCGAAGCGGAGGGGTCGCAGATCATTGCCTTTGACAAGGACGCCGCGCGCCGCCGGGGAAGCTGAGGGGTGGCGAGACTCATAGGGCCTATCTGCCCTATGATTTCAGCGTGATCTTGACTTTCCCCGCTTTGGGAACCGCCGCCAACGTCGCGGCCAGCGTGTCCGCTGCGGGAACGGCTTCCGGGGCCGGGCTGTCCGCCGCCCCATCCAGCGCCGCACGCAATGCGCCTTCGACCATCTGGCCGCAGTGAATCTTCATCGGCGGGAGCGGCCCGAGCGGGGCGCTCAATTCCGCCGAGGAAAGCTGCCGCGCTTCCTCCACCGTGCGGCCTTTGAGCATTTCCGTGGCGAGGCTGGCCACGGCGAGGGCGGTCTGGCAGCCGAAGCTTTGGAAGCTCGCGCGGTCGATGACTTTCTGTCCGTCCTTTTCCTTGAATTTCAGCCACATCCGCACCATGTCGCCACAATCGGGCGAGCCGACCGTGCCCACGGCGTCGGCCTCCGGCATTTCGCCGAAGTTTTGCGGATGGGCGATGGCGTCGCGAAGCAATTCCTCATTCATGCCCGCACGATACCCGAAGCGGCGCGCCGCTCAATACAGTTCCACCGGGCTGCGCTTGCCGTCCTCGACGCTGAGCACCGCCGCGCGGTCCTCGCCGAGGGTGGCGACGCGCAAGTCCCAAATGTCGCGATTGAGCTGCTCGAACACTTCCAACGACCACGGCGAAGGCGCGGCGAGACGTTTCTTCGCCTGCTCGACCCGGCGCAGCGCGTCATCGAGCAAGGGTTCGGGCACGCCTTTGAGGTGCTCCCGGGCCTGCTCGACCATTTCGACGCGGTGGCAGATCATGCAGAGATCGTTGCCGGCGTGGATGGCCTGCTGGATGGTGGCTTCGAACCCGACTTCGTTGAGAATCGCGCCCATGTCGAGGTCGTCGGTCATGACCAGCTTGTCGTCGAAGCCCAATTGCCAGCGGAGGAATTCGGTGACGATGGGCCGCGAGAGTGAGGACGGCCAGCGGCGGTCAGGATCGAAGGCCGGAAACCACGCGTGGCCGATCATCATGCTGTCGAGTTCGGGAATGAGCGCGCGGAAGGGCGCGACTTCCTCCGCCTCCAGTTCCTCCTTGGTCCGGGAAATGACGGGCAGCACCTCGTGCGGGTCCACATCCGCCGCGCCATAGGTCGGGAAATGCTTGCCGCAGCTCAGGATGCCTTCGCGACGCAGCGCCTTGTTGAAGACGCCCGCGAAGTCGATGACCTGCGCCGCGCTCGTCCCGTAACACCGGCCCTTGAGCGAATTGTCCGCCTGGTCGTCGTAGGAGATGTCCAGCACCGGGCAGAGATCGAGATTGAAGCCGAAAAGCCGCAACAACTTGCCGGTCAACTGGCCGTGGCGCTTGATGAGCGCGCGATCGCCCTTTTCGCGCAGTTGCTGCGCGTTGGGCGGTTCGTTGCCGATGAGCCGGAGGCGCGACACCCGCCCGCCTTCCTGGTCGATGGTGATGATCGGCTCGATGTCCGAGAGATCGCGCAAGTCGTCGATGAGCTTCCGCACCTGATCGGGCGATTGAATATTGCGGCCGAAAAGGATGTAGCCGCCGGCCTGGATTTGGCGCAGGCGCGCGGCGGTGGCCGCGTCCAATTCCGGGCCGGGCACGCCCATCAGCAGCAACTGTCCGAGAAAGTGGTCTTCCATCGCGCCGAGCTTAGGAGGGGAAGCGGCGCTGTCCAATGACGCCGGGAAATTTCGCGGCTCACCGCCGGCGCGAGTGGGCCAGGGCGCGGTCGATCTCGCGCTGCGCCTCGCGCTTTTTGAGGTCGTCGCGCTTGTCGTGCGAGGCCTTGCCCTTGGCGAGCGCGAGCTGGATTTTCACCCGCTGGTTTTTCCAGTAAGCTTTGACCGCGATCAACGACACCCCTTTGACCATGACCTGGCCGTAGAGTTTCTGGATTTCGCGCTTGTGCAGGAGCAGGCGGCGCGGCCGGCGGCCTTCGTGCTGCTCGTGGCTGGCCTTGTCGTAGGGCAGGATGTCGCACTGGTAGAGCCACACCTGGCCTTTTTCGATCCGCGCGAAGGCATCCTGGAGATTCAGGTGCCCCTGGCGGATGGATTTGACCTCGGTGCCGCGCAACTCGATGCCCACCTCCTTGGTCTCCAGCAGGTGGTAGTCGCGCAACGCCTTGCGGTTGACTGTGATCTCGTCGCCCATGGGACGCGGTGAATGGGGCCTCGCGTTCCGGGATGGATCGCGGCCGGCAGGGTGTCGGGAAAAACGGAGGGCGCGGGTGAACGCCGCGCGTTATTTGCGGCGGCGCCCTTTCTTGGCGGGCTCCTCGCCGGCTTCGGCGATCCCGCCGTTGGTGACGACGATCTTGCCTTCGATGATCTCCTGCAAGGCGATGTCCGCCTGGCCGTAACGGCGGCGGCCGGTGAGATCGACCAGCGGGGGGCGTCCTTGGTTGAGTTGGCGCACCCGTTGGGACACCACGTTGATGAGCATCGGAGGATGCGGAATGATCTTGGAGGCCTGTTCGACGAGGTCGCTTCTCATAGCAGCGGTAGCGGAAGGATGGCGGGCGGCCTCTTCCGCACGGCGGGAAGATGAATCAAATGCGATGATTTCGGCCAGTCCCATGGGTGAAAATTGGTAACTCTCAATGCCTTGTCCCGGAGTCCGGTCGGTCGGAAAATGGTGGCGGCGGCATCGAACGGAGGGATGGTGACTAGCACGAAAGCCGGAGCGCGCAACCGAAATCTTGTCTCCGCCTCCAGCCCGGGCGCGGAAACGCCGTCGCGGACCGCCGCGGGGGTGCACTTGCCACTTGCGCCCGCCGCCGCCCTCGCCCACACAAAAGGCATGAGTGAAGTGGCTACGGAATTGAAGTTCGACGAGCGCGGCCTGATCCCCGCCGTGGTGCAGGACGCCTCGACCAAGGAGGTGCTGATGGTCGCGTGGATGAACGAGGAATCCCTCGCCAAGACGCGCGAGATCGGCGAGACGGTCTTCTGGAGCCGCAGCCGGCAGGAATTCTGGCACAAAGGCGCCACTTCCGGCAACGTGCAGAAGGTCAAGGAAATCCGCTTCGATTGCGACGCCGACGTGCTCCTCGTCCTCGTCGA
>CAZQUC010000133.1:0-10442 GCA_964596095.1 uncultured Enterobacteriaceae bacterium | reverse complement strand
GCACCCCGCCTTGCTGGCGGGCATGGTGCAAAGCTGGGCGCAAGACGAACCCAACACCTGCGGCCGCTGGCTCGGCGAGCAGGAGCCCGGCCCGCTGACTGATCCCGCCCGCGCCGCTTTCGCCCGCACGATTGTGGAAAAAGATCCCGACAGCGCCCGCGCCTGGGCGGAGACGATCAGCGATCCGACCTTGCGCGAGAAGTGTCTGGCGGCGCTGCGGTAAGGTCGCTATGGAGTGCGGATGGCTTGCCTCCGTTCTTCCACGCACCGGCTTGCCGGTGCGCGCTTCGCGACGGGAGCCGGCCTGCTTTCTTCCAGCATTCTTCCGACCTTCTTCTCGGGGCCTCCTTCCGCCCGTCATGCCGCTCTCCCTCGCTCCCCGCCCCGACGGGCAAGCCCGTCTCCCCCAAAGCGGAGGCAAGCCGTCCGCACTCCACAACAACCGCCGGTCCGAAAAAAGCGTCAAATCCGTGTCAGATTTGCCCCCTCCGACGGAGTATGCTGGATGATGAGTCCCATCCGACCCGACACGTTTTCGGCCTCGGCGCGCGCGTCCCGTGAAGAGCGGGAGCCGTGGTCCGAAGCGGAAATCCTGCGCGCGGTGGCCGACGGCACGCTGTCCGGCGCGTTGGAGCGGATCATCGAGCGTTATGCCGGACTGGTGTATGGCGTGGCGTGGCGTCGCACCGGTCAACACGAGCTGGCGCAAGAAGTGGCGCAAAATGTCTTCGCCGTCCTCGCCCGCAAAGCCGCCGCCTTGGCGCGCACGAGCACCCCGCTCGCTGCGTGGCTGCACCGGGCGACGGTGCTGGAAGCCGCGCAACGGCATCGCAACGAAACCACCCGGAGGCGCGCCATGAAAGAATTCGCCGTCCATACCGAACTCACGGCTCCCTCCGCCACTCCCGTCGTGTTGCCGGAGTCGCTACTGCCCGAACTCGACGAGGCGCTCGACGCCCTGCCGCGCGCCGACCGCGAATTGCTGCTCGCCCGCTATTTTGAAGACCGCTCGTATCGCGAACTCGCCGCCGCCACCGGCCGCAGCGAGGCGGCGCTGATGCAACAACACCACCGCGCGCTGGAAAAGCTCGCCCGCCTGTTCCGAAAGCGCGGTTTCGTCGTGCCCAGCGCCGCGTTGGCCGCCGGCTTGGGCGCACCCTTGGCCGCCGCTGCGCCCTCCAGTGTGGTGACCACTCTGGCCGCCGCCGCGACCACCGCCGCGCCAGCGCTCGGCCTCTCCACCTCACTCGCGCTCACACTCGCCATGCAAACGAAAACCCAACTCGCGCTCGCCGTTGTCGCCGTGTATCTCGTCGCCGGGGCCGGCTCTTTTTTCATCGGCCGCGCTCAAGGAATCGCCACCGCCGAAGACCGGCTCGCCGCGGTCGCGGCCACCACTCCGGCCACGGAAACCACCACCCTTCCCGAACGCAACGCGTCGGGAGTCGTCGCGCCACTCGGGCTTCACGAAAAACTGGCTCAGGCCGTGGCGGCCTGGCGTGCGGCCGACACCACCGAACAGCAACGCCAGGCTCTCGCCGCCATCGACGCGCTCGCTCCGCCTGACATCGCCGAAGCGTTCGCGTTTCTCGAAACTGTGCGCACGGAAACCGCGCTTTTCCAAGACCTCGCCCGTCGTTTGTCCCAACTCCGCGCCGCGCATGAGCCGGAGGCGGCGTTGGCGTGGCTGGGAGAAAATCTTCCCCGCCAGGACAATGGCCTGGTCGTTAGAGCCATCGTCACCGCCTGGGCGGAGCGTGATCCCCGGCAGGCCCTCGCATGGTGGCAACGACAGACGGAGGTGTTGGACTTTCCGGGGCCGGAAAACCATTTCGAAAATTTGCCCCAACTCATCTTTCGAACCTGGGCTCACCACGATCCCGCGGGCTTGATCCGCGAGCTGAATGCCACCGCTGCCAACGATCCTCATCACGAAGCAATGGAGACCGGCCTGGGCATGGCATTGAGCGATCCGGCCGGCCCAGCGCGTATCACTCCAGCTCTGAGCGAGCTGCGCGATGAGAAGTTGAAGCAAAAACTCTTCATGATCCCACTCTTCATGTCGGCGGTGGTCAATCCCGCCAAGGCTCGCGAGCAGGCGGTGGCCGTGCCATTGCAAGATGTCTCTCTCAAAAACGAACTCTTGCTGGGCGTCGCGCTCCTTCCGGTGATGATGCAGACGGAAACGGGCGGCGCGGTGGACGCCGCGCTCATCACAGAAATCTGCACGTGGGCACGCCGGCACATGGATGCCGAGAGCGCCTTGAAAGCCCTGGAACACGCCGCCGGTGAGTTCGCCCATCTGCCTCCCGAAACCCTCGCTCTCCTCAAAGCTGAGTTGTCCGCGCCCCCCACCCCATCACCACAATGAAACGCCACCTGTTGCCCATCATCGTTCTGTTCCTCGGCTTGCTGCTGGTGATCGGAGGCGGTCACCGCTTGGGAGCCAAAGCGGGCGAGGCCGCGGTCGCGGCCCGTCGTCATGCGGAGGCTTCGCCGCCGGTCCCGCCAAAGCCCGCGCCCTTGGGTCAATTCCCCGCCGACGAGCGGCCACGGGCGCCACGAAGCCGTGAGGAAATGAAAACATTCCTCGAAGACTTGCTGGACAAGGGCTTTACGACCCAGGCCGAAGGACGTTCTCTCGGCATGAGTTTCAATATCAAAGCCATCGATCCCTTGTTGGCCGATCTGACCGACGAGGAGTTTCAACTGGCGCTGGAATTGGCCGGGGAAATTCCCACTCCCCTCGGACAAATGGGTTTGCGATTGGCGCTCGGCCGTCACTGGATGAAAAAGGATCGCGAGGCGGGATGGGCTTATTTGCAAACGTATCAGCCTGAGTTTCCTCCGCTGCGGGAGATGTGGCATGGTTTCAGTCTTGCGGAAACAGTCGATATCGATCCGGCCTTCGCCGCCCGCCAATTGATCGAGGCCGTCCAAAAGGTGAAGACAGCGAAAACTTCCGAAGGAAACGAAAGTGGTTTGGATGGATCATATCTCAATGCGATGTGGAACATTCTCGGCAAGCTCTCCCAAACCGACCTCCCGCTCGCCTTCCGCACGGTGGAGGAATTGCCGCCGGAAAACCGTCACTCGGCCATGCAAACAGTGGCCCGCGGTGGCTTAGAGGCGGCGCTCGACAGCTTGATGGAAGCGATGAGCCAAATCAGCGATCCCGCCTTGCGCCTCGAATGGCAACAAGCCGCGATCGGGATATGGGGAGGGAAAGACAGCACCGCCGCCCAACAATGGCTGGAGTCGCTCGATCTCGCGCCGGAACCGGCGGCGCGATTGGCCCGCGATCTCTTCGGCGCCTGGGCGACGCGCGAGCCGCGCGCCGCGTTGGCTTGGGCGCAAACGCGTTTTCCCGAGCCGGAACATCCCGCCTTGATCGAGCAAATGGTGCAAAGCTGGGCGAGCCGTGAGCCCAACATCTGCGGCCGCTGGCTCGGCGAGCAGCCGACCGGTCCACTCACCGATCCCGCCCGCGCCGCTTTCGCCCGCACGATTGTGGAAAAAGATCCCGACAGCGCCCGCGCCTGGGCGGAGACGATCAGCGATCCCGCCCTGCGCGAGCAGTGCCTGTCGACACTGCGGTAAGGCCGATTTGGAGTGCGGATGGCTTGCCTCCGCTCTCCCACGCACCGGCTTGCCGGTGCGTGCTTCGCAGCGAAAGCCGGCCGGCACGCTTCCAACATCCTTCTCACCTTCTTTCTGCGAAACCCTTCCACCCGTGAGGTCGCTCTCCCTCCCGCCCGTCCCGACGGGCAAGCCCGTCTCCCCCAAAGCGGAGGCAAGCCGTCCGCACTCCATAACAACCACGGGCCGAAAAAACGCCAAATCCCTGTCAGACTCGCCCCATCCGGCGGAGGATGCTGACCGAGAAGAACCCTTGAGGGAAACATCGCTTCTCTTGCAAACGATCTGCAAAATCCGTCGTCTTGGCTCTTGACTTCGTGTTTATTTTACACTAATACTCTCCCATGAGCTTCTGCTACGAGTATCCGCGGGCGGCGTTGACGGTGGACGCGGTGGTCTTCGGGCTGGATGAGGGGGCGTTGAAAGTCCTGCTCATCCGGCGCGGGCTGGCGCCGTTCAAAGGGCGCTGGGCCTTGCCGGGCGGGTTCGTGCGCACGGACGAAACACTCGATGAGGCGGTGCGCCGCGAATTAGCCGAGGAAACCGGACTGACCCAGGTCTTCTTGGAACAGCTTTACACGTTCGGCGCGGTGAAGCGCGATCCGCGTGAGCGGGTGGTCAGCGTTGCCTACTACGCGCTGGTGAAGCGGCTCGACCACGCCACCCGCGCCGCCACGGATGCCGCCGCGGTGGAATGGTTTCCGGCCGATGGCCCGCCGCCGCTGGCGTTCGATCACGCGGACATCCTCGCCGCGGCGCTCGCGCGGGTGCGCGGGAAGCTGCGTTACCAACCGGTCGGGTTCGAGTTGTTGCCGGAAAAATTCACCCTCACCCAATTGCAGCGCCTCTATGAAACCATGCTCGGCACGTCCCTGGACAAGCGGAATTTCCGCAAGAAGGCGCTCGGCCTCGGCCTGCTCGAACCCCTGGAGGAAACCCATCGCGACGGCGCGCACCGCCCGGCGCAACTCTTCCGCTTCGATCCCTGGCGGTATGAAAAACTGAGCCGCACCGGCTTTCTCTTCGAACTCTGACGCCTCTTCCCTCTTCATTCATTCGCCATGCGCCATTCTCCATTACCCACCATGAACCACCATCCCATCGCCACCCCGCCCCGGCCTTTCACCCGCTCCTACTGGGTCGTGCCCGGCCGCCTGCTCGCCGGGTTCCTGCCCGCCGACCGCGACCCTTCGCTGACGCGCCACAAGCTGGAAGCGCTGCGGGCCTGCGGCGTCACCCACATTTTCAATCTCATGGAAAGCGACGAGACCGATCACGCCGGACGCCTCTTCGAGGATTACACACGGACGCTCGCGGCCCTGGACCACTCCGGACGCCCGGCCGTAATCTGCCAGCGCCGGCCCATCCGGGATCTCGGCACCCCCACCGAGGCGCACATGAGCGCGCTCCTCGACGAGATCGATGCCGCACTCGCGGGTGGTGGCACGGTTTACGTCCACTGCTGGGGCGGCCGCGGCCGCACCGGCACCGTGATCGGCTGCTGGCTCGCCCGGCACGGGATCGCGAACGGCCCGCAGGCGCTGCGCAAGCTGAGCGAACTCACCGCCCACGCCCGGCGGCATTTCCCGATCATCCCCGAAATGCCGGGCCAGCGAGCCTTCGTGAAACGCTGGCCAGAGGGGAGGTGAATTCTGACATCGTGCCGCTTTCGCCTCGTGGAAAGGACCGGAAACCGTCTCCGAAAATCTGCTATGAATGAGACCCACCATCACGCCATTCTCGGCTGCCTGCTCGGCACGGCGGTCGGGGACGCGCTCGGTCTGCCCGCCGAGGGGCTATCGCGTCGGCGCATCGCCGCGCGCTGGGGCCGGCTGGAGGATCACCGGCTGGTGCTGGGCCGGGGCCTGATCAGCGATGACACCGAGCACACGTTGATGGTGGCCACCGCCTTGATCGAGCATCGCTCTTCTGTCGAAGCCTTCCAACGCGGTTTGACCTGGCGCTTCCGTTGGTGGTTCGCGAGCCTGCCCGCCGGCGTGGGGCTGAGCACGGCGAAGGCCATTCTCAAATTGTGGATGGGGATGCCCCCGTCCCGCTCGGGGGTGCGCTCCGCGGGCAACGGGGCTGCCATGCGCAGCGCCATCATCGGCGTGGTGTGGCAACACGATGAAGCCGCGCTCCGCCGCTTCACCGAAGCCGCCGCCACACTGACGCATATCGATCCCCGCGCGGTCGAAGCGGCGCTCATGATTGCGCGCGCCGCCGCGTTGGCCGCCCGCCGCGTGGAGACACTACAAGTCGTGGCGATCTTACGCGAACTCGCGCAGAGCGCGGAAATGATCGAACGCGTCGAAGCCTTGACCGTAGGCCTCGCCCGCGGCGACACCGTCACCGGTTTCGCCGAACGATGGGGCGGAGGCCGGGGCGTCAGCGGCTTTGCTCCAGATTCCTGCGCGGTCGCTCTCTATGCCTGGCTGCGACACCGAGGCGATTTCCGCGAGACGCTTGTCAATGCCATCGCCTGCGGCGGTGACACCGATTCCGTGGCGGCGATGGCCGGCGGCCTCGCGGGAGCCGAAACCGGGGAAGACGGCATCCCGCCCGCTTGGATCACCAATCTCTGGGAATGGCCGCGTTCGACCGCCTACCTGCGCCAAGTGGCGGCGCAACTCGCGCAGGATAACGGAACCGCGCCCTCATGGTGCTGGCTGGCCATTCCGCTTCGCAATGCGGTCTTTCTGTCCATCGTGCTGGCGCATGGGTTCCGCCGCCTGCTGCCTCCGTATTGAACCGCCCAAGCCGCATTCTTCCCATCCCAGACTCGTTTGCCATGTCTCTCAACACCCTGCTTGAAATCATCGGCACCGTCACCGGGCTGCTCTGCGTTTGGCTGACGGCCCGGCAGCGGCTGCTGTGCTGGCCGGTCGGGTTGGTGAGCGTGGTGGCGTTCGGGCTGCTGTTTTTCCGCATCAAACTCTATGCGGATCTGGGCTTGCAGGGGTTTTTCTTCGCGACCGGTCTTTATGGGTGGTGGGCGTGGGCGCATGGTGGCGCGCGCGGCGGACCGCTGGTGGTGCGGCGGTTGACCCGACGGCAGTGGACCGCTGGGGCCGTGGTCTTGCCGGTGGTGACGCTGGCGGTGGGCTGGGGACTGCACCGCTTCACCGACGCGTCGCTGCCTTATTGGGACACGGCGGCAGCGGTGCTGTCCATCGGCGCGCAATGCTTGTTGATGCGCAAGATTTACGAGACGTGGTTCCTGTGGATCGCGGTCGATGTGCTGTCGGTGGGGATTTATGCGGTGAAGCAGGTGTGGATCACGGCGGGGCTGTATGCGGTGTTCCTGGGGCTGGCCTGCTGGGGGTGGCGGGCATGGCGGAAGGCGCTGGAGGGGCGTCGCCAAGAGGAGGCGCCGGCATGAGCGCGGGACTGGTCTTGGGCAAGTTCGCGCCGTTGCACAAGGGGCATCAATGGCTCATCGAGCAGGCGCACGCGCGGGTGGACCGGCTGTATGTGCTGGTTTACGAGTCGCCGGAAATCACCGACGCGCCGGGCCTGACCACGCGCGCGGGGTGGGTCCGCCGGTTGTATCCCGACGCACGGGTGCTCGAAGGCTGGGGCGCGCCGTCGTCGCAAGGCCGCGACCCCGCGATCATGCGCGAGCAGGAAGATTACCTCCGCGGCCTGATGCCGGAGCCGATCACCCATTTTTTCTCCAGTGAATGGTATGGCGCGCATGTGGCCACGGCGCTCGGAGCCGAGGACGTGCGGGTGGATATGGCGCGCGAGCGGTTCCCGGTTTCCGCCACGCGGGTCCGCGAAAACGTCCGCGCCTGCCGGGAATTTCTCGATCCGCTGGTGCATCGCGATTTGATTCCCAAGGTCGTGCTGCTGGGCGCGGAATCGACCGGCAAGACGACGCTGGCGGCGCGTCTGGCGGCGGACCACGGCACGCTCTGGATGCCGGAGCATGGGCGCGATTACTGGCTACGGCACCAGGACGCGCACGGCCGGTTGTCGCCGGCACAATTGGTTGAACTCGCCCAGGAGCACCGGGCGCTGGAGGACGCGCTGGCGCTGGAGGCCGACCGCTGGCTCTTCGTGGATACCAACGCGCTGACCACGGCCGCCTTTTGCCGGTGGTATCACGGTTTCGTGCCGGATGAGCTGGAGGCGCTGGCCGCCGCGGCCGCGACGCGCTACCGCCACACGTTCTTGTGCGCGGATGATATTCCTTATGTGGAAGACGGCACCCGCAACGGCGCCGGCCATCGGGCGGATTTCCAACGCTGGATCGTCGCCGATTTGGCCGCGAGGGCGATCCCGTATCACACGCTGCGCGGCCCGCTGCCCGCGCGGGAAGCCGAGGTCGCGCGCGTGCTGGCGGCCGCGTCGCGGTTCCTTCCGGAACGTCGGGCTCCAGCGCCCTCCCCTTTTCTCTTCTCCACCGACACGCCCATGACCACCATGACCGACACGCCGCTTCTCACCGACCTCTATCAATTGACCATGGCCGCCGGGTATTGGAAATCCGGGCTGGCCGAGCGTGAGGCGGTGTTTCATTTGTCATTCCGCTCGCTGCCGTTTCACGGCGGGTATGCGGTGGCGGCGGGGTTGGGCGATGCGGCGCGATGGCTGGGGGCATTCCGGTTCACCGACGACGATCTGGCGTATCTGGCGACGCTTCTCGGTCGCGACGGGAAGCCGTTATTCGAGCGCGGGTTTCTCGACTATCTGGCCACGCTGGCCTGGACCTGTGATGTGGACGCCATTCCGGAAGGCACGGTGGTCTTCGCGCACGAGCCGCTGGTGCGTGTCCGGGGGCCGCTGTTGCAAGCGCAGTTGGCGGAAACAGCGCTGCTCACCATCGTGAATTTCCAAACACTCATCGCCACCAAGGCGGCGCGGGTGTGCGAGGCGGCGCAGGGCGATCTGGTGATGGAATTCGGCCTGCGGCGCGCGCAAGGTCCGGATGGCGGCGTCTCGGCGAGCCGCGCGGCCTTCATCGGCGGCTGCGGCGCGACCAGCAATGTGTTGGCGGGGAAACAGTTTGGCATTCCGGTCAAGGGCACGCACGCCCACTCGTGGGTGATGGCGTTTGCCAGCGAACTGGAAGCCTTCGCGGCCTACAGCGACGCGATGCCGAACAATTGCGTGCTGCTGGTGGATACCTACGACACGCTGGAGGGCGTGCGGCACGCGGCGGAGATCGGCCGCCGGTTGCGCGCCCGCGGTCATGACCTCGCGGGCATCCGGCTCGACTCCGGCGACCTCGCCTGGCTGAGCGTCGAAGCGCGGCGGATTCTCGACGAGGCCGGCTTTCCCGACGCGGCCATCGTGGCCAGCAACGACCTCGACGAGCATCTCGTCGAAAGCCTGAAGCACCAGGGCGCAGCCATCACCGTGTGGGGCGTCGGCACCAAACTGGTCACCGGTGGCGACCAGGCCGCGCTCGGCGGGGTTTACAAACTGGGCGCGATCCGCGACGAGGCCGGGCACTGGCAGCCGAAGCTCAAGCTCAGCGAGCAGAGCGCGAAAGTCTCCAACCCCGGCCTGTTGCAGGTGCGGCGCTTTGTGAAGGACGGGCACTTCATCGGCGACGCGATCTATGATGAAGCAGCGCCTTTGCCGGAAACCTGGCGCGTCGTGCATCCGGCGGACCCGGTGCGCACGAAAGACATCCCGCGCGACGCGGTGGGCGAAGACCTGCTGCAACCGGTTTACCGGCGCGGGGTGCGCACAGCCGCCGCTCCGACGCTGGACGCGCTGCAACAACGCTGCCGGGAACAACGCGCGGCCCTGCACCCGGCCATCAAGCGGCTGAGCCATCCGCACGCCTACCCAGCCGGGCTGGAGCAGTCGCTCGCCAACCGTAAAGCCCGCATGATCGAGGAGGCGAAACATCATGGTCGTGCTTGAAGCCCTTCGCGCTAACATCACCACGTTGGCTGTAGGGGCGATTGTCAATGCGGCAAACAGCTCGCTGCTAGGCGGCGGCGGCGTGGATGGAGCGATCCACCGCGCCGCCGGTCCCGACCTCGTGCATGAATGCCGTTTGCTGGGTGGTTGTCGCACCGGAGAAGCCAAGATCACCGGAGGCTACCGCTTGCCCGCGAAACATATCATCCATACGGTGGGTCCAGTCTGGCGAGGTGGAGACTACGACGAAGACCGACTGCTCGCTTCCTGCTACAGATGCTCTCTAGAAATAGCAGCCACACGCCAATTAACCTCTTTGGCCTTTCCTTCCATTAGCACGGGCATTTATGGTTTTCCTTTTCGTCGAGCGGCAACTCTCGCCGTTGCGGAGGCACGGCGTTTTACGGAACGAACGTCGTCCTTGCGACGCATTATTTTCTGCTGCTTTTCCGAAGAAAACCTAGCGGTGTATCTCGAGTTGCTCGACTCATCTCAACCTCCACCACCCTATGACTCATGAATACTGAAAACACCGTTACCCTCTATCGCCCTGTAGGGCCAAAAGAGTTGACTCTCATCGAACAAAGCGGTTGGAAAGCGTTCCCGCCAAGACTGCCAGAACAGCCGATTTTCTATCCGGTGACGAATGAAGCCTATGCCGTGCAGATTGCACGTGATTGGAATGTGCGCGCTTCCGGCAGCGGCTATGTCACCAAATTCCATGTGGAGTCAAAATTCATCGAACACTACAATATCCAAAGAGTCGGCAGTGCAACTCATGAAGAATTATGGGTGCCAGCGGAGGAGTTGGAAGAGTTCAACCGTCACATTGTGGGTCTGATCGAAGTCATTCGCACTTTTCCATGATCATGAAAACACTCCTGCTCATCGACCTCCAAAACGACTTCCTGCCCGGCGGCGCG
>CAZQUC010000132.1:10195-10474 GCA_964596095.1 uncultured Enterobacteriaceae bacterium | reverse complement strand
TGAAAGCGCAAGGTCAACGCCGACGCGGTGAGCGAGAGAATCTCCACTTGCTCCAGCCATTCCGCGGAAAAAACCGTCGTGGTAACGACCCCCTGTTGACCATCGCTCAGAACGACCGTGAAGGTGTCGGTCCCGACCAAACCCGCTGGGGGAAGGTAGCGGAGGCCGGCCGCGGTGAGTTCGATCCGGCCGCCCTGAGCGCTCGTAGTCTCCACCTGAGCCACACTCACCCCGGGATCGAGTCCGGCCAGGAGCGCTTCCAGCGAAAGCAACGCTTCA
>CAZQUC010000132.1:0-10185 GCA_964596095.1 uncultured Enterobacteriaceae bacterium | reverse complement strand
CCGGTGGCGGTGGTGAGGTTCCCCCCGGCAAAAGGAAGCGGCGGTGCGGGTGACAGACGCCGCAGCGCCCCCTGACCGCTGCCATCATCTTGCACAATGTAGTAAAGATGCTCGCCGACACTGATCATCGCTTCGGGAACGCTGGAAGGGTAGCCCGGCGCCAAATCCTCGACCATCATCGTGCCCTCGGGAGTGCCATCCGTTTGCCAGAGTTCCCACCCATGGAGGTTGTCGGCCGCGCCGAAATACAGCAGCCCGCGATGAAGCGCCGGCCGCCGGAAGCCATAGGGGAAATTGCTCGATACCCGGCCGGGAAAGATGTCCTTTAGTAGCATGGTTCCGGCGGCCGAGCCGTCACTGATCCACGGCTCGGTCCCGAAACTTGTCTGCGTGGCGGAAAAAAACAATTTTTCTTCAAAGGGATGGAAATAGTGATTGCCACCGAGGTTTCGTATCCGCTGCGTGCCCTCCACCGTGCCGTCGGACTTCCAAAGACCGAAGTTGGAATTGGTTTCACTGGCCGAGAAATACGCGACCCCGTTCAAAGATATGATGCTATCACCGATATTGAGCTGAGCAATCCTTCCCACCGTCCCTGACGCCGTGAGCACGCGAAGAACTCGTTCCTGGCTTTCGTAATAGAGAAGCGCGTCCCCTCCCATGGGGTGGCGGATAGAAGTCATGAAGGCAAGATGATAGGACCCGGTCAGTTCCGCATCCGCGATCCGCCGAAATCCTTCCGGAGAGCCATCGTGTTGCCACCAACCTATCTCACCCTCTCCTTCACTGGCGAGAAAAACAAGCTTGTCATTCAGGACGCGCAAGGCCGAAGCGATGAGTGGCTGATGTGGTTCTCCAAACCCGGGAAGTGAGGCCGTCCCCGCGGAGGAGCCGTCCGTTTTCCACAATTCCACAAGACTCGATACGTTGGAGACGGCGAAATAACAATGGCCGCCAAAAGGAATCAAATTCGGTCTTCCCAACGATGCCGGACCCGTCTGGATATCTTTCACCAGCATGGTTCCTGCGGGCGTGCCATCCGTTCTCCATAACTCTCGGCCGTGGACGCCATCGTCAGCCAGAAAGAGCAGGACGGGCCCATATTCGACGAAGCTTTCAGGGGAACCGTCCGCGGGGCCGGGATTGATGTCCTTGATCAGCAGGGTGCCTTCGGCGGTGCCGTCGCTTTTCCACAATTCCCATCCCGATTGGGCATCATAACGTTGAAAGATCAGCGTCTCACCCAAAGCGGCCCACTCCGTCCTCGAAAGGCCCTTTTTGGGAAACTGCCGGATGGGCACGGTGCCCTCGGCGGTGCCGTCGCTTTTCCAAAGCTCTTTGACCGCTTCGCTAGGATTGACCCGGGCGCGGAAAATGAAATGGGAGCCCAGAATCGCCGGGGCATTCGCCGAAGTGGAGCTATCGCCCGCGCCGGGCCGGATGTCCTTGAGCAACACGGTGCCCTCCGTGGTGCCATCGGTCTTCCACCATTCCCGTCCGTGAACCCCGTCGTCGGCCCGGAAATACAAGAGATCATTGAAAACGAAAAACTCGTCGGGAGAACTCAACCTGGGGCCGGGATTGATATCCTTGACCAAGGCGGTGCCCTCGACGGTGCCGTCGCTGGTCCACAACTCATCGCCCGTGGCAGGGCCTTCTCCAGATGGCGGGCGGGCGATAAAATAAATGCGGTTTCCTACGGGAATGAGCGCTGGAAACCTACCATAAGTATCCCTGGAGGTGCTGAGCCCGTTCTCCCGGACTTTGAACGTGCCTTCCGCCGTGCCGTCGGATCTCCATAGGATCTGACTCGTTCTAAAAAACAAGAGAGACTCCGTGGAGGTGACGGTATCCACGGCGAGGCCTCCGAGATTCTCCGCGACCAGGATCGAGCCTTCGGGAGTGCCGTCACTTTTCCACAAGCCGCGGACCGATTCCGCGTCCCGCGCGCCGAAATACAGCCTTCCATTCCATTCGGCAAGCGCGGAACGACCACCGTCGATCTGCAGCGGAAGGTTGACGAATATGGTGCCTTCGACAGTGCCGTCACTCTTCCAGAGTCCGACGTTTTCACTGACGCCCGATACCAAAAAGTATAGCTTGCCATTACAAACCGTCAGTGATCTGAGCAAAGACGATCCCGATCCCGGAACGATATCCTTGACGACCCATGTCCCCGCCACGGTGCCGTCCGTTCTCCACAACTCGCGGCCGGTGGCGGTCGTCGTCCCCATGAAGTAAAGCACTCCATCCATGATGGCGAGATCGAGCGGGTCATCCGCGGTTTGTCCCAAGTGGATTTGTCTCAATAACTGGGTGCCTTCGGCGGTGCCATCTGTTTTCCAAAGCTGGGAGGTGGTGGCCCCGGGGGCTTCGGCGACAAAAAGCAGGGTGTCTCCGAGCACGATGAACCGTCGCGGATTACTACTCCCATCCCCCGGCACGAGATCCGCCACCATGACCGTGCCTTCGCGGGTGCCGTCGGTCTTCCACAATTCCCGGCCGTAAACCGGATCCGACGCCCCAAAATACACCCGCGAACCGAACGTCACGAAATCACGGGGATCGGCTTCGAACGCGGCATACGCCACATCGAGTTTCGGAACGACCGGCACGGAGACCAAGGTGGGATCCACCCTCAGCGGATAAGCCGCTTCGTGGTCCTGAATGACCAGCGCCAACATCAGCGGCCGGGCCTCCCCTGCCTGGGCCGTTCCCGAGGCCAGAGTCTCGGAAGACGGCGCGGCCGCCAGTTCCATATGGGAGGGCACTTCACGACCAGTGGCGTCGGTCACCAATAAATGCTCGTAGGCCAGCCGTGACTCACCAGTGGAGGGATCGGAGAACCACAGCCTTCCCCGCCCCTCCGCCTCCAACCACGGAGCCAGGGGCGTCCACATTTCGAGATGGAGCCGCAAGGGGCCACTGGCAGGCGGTTGATCCGCTGACGCCGACCAAGGGCGCTCGCTCACCGTAAATCCATGTTCAAGACCCTCATGATGTTGCCGGAACCATTCAATCACTCCCGGCCGTTCCCACTCCGCCTCGGAGCCATTGAAACGGGCCGGGCCGAGCACCGGGTCGGGAGGTGCCAACCCTCCTTCATACCCCATCCACGCCAGCCGCCAAGTGAGTGCGGGTTCCGCCTCCGAGGCGCGGGTCAAGGACTCCGAAGGGAAGTGAATGACGGTGCGTCCAGTCTCGCCGGCTTCCAGCGTGATCTGAAAACCATGCGCCGGGTTGTGGGAAACGACCGCCCCTTCGCCCGCTGCGGCGTCACTCCCGAACTGAAAGGCGGAGGACTCCGACACTGACGGCGAGAACGCCCTCTTGTCCTCCGAAGCAGGACCCTCGGAAGACGGAACCGGTAGTGAAACCACCGTTGAAATGACCGGCCGTGGCTTGGCCGTTGCCGGAACCATCCGTGCGGGCGGCACGACCGGAGCCGCAAGCCGCGGCGGTGCTGACTCGACCGGCTCATCGGACCGTTCGGCGCGCGGCGGTCGGGCCGGAAACATGAAAAGGACGCTGATCAATCCTCCCAAGATCATGGGATAACGCCAAGGAAAGCGAAGCAGAGGGGTCATGAGATTTGGACTGGTGTGGCTCGAGCCGGGCCGCGCGTCATCGGGATTCGCCACGAAGCGGAAAGATGACGGCACGATCTCTTTCATGTCTTCATCTGATTAAAATTGTCAATTATTAGTTCTTTCCTTTGCTGATCTGGAAAACGCGTCGAAATGCTGTTTCCAGTCGCCCCCCTACCCACGGCCACGACTCGGATTCAGACGACCCGGTGACGAAATTTTCGATGCTGATTTCCAGGACGCCCATGATGACAGGGAATTACTGATCCTTGAATACCAACGGTGCCGCGATCAACACGGCCGTGGCGATGGTGCTGATGCCGATCAGGATAAGGGTGTGAAAGCCGACCGCCACCAGCGAAATGATCGTGCGCCGGTAACGCGGCCAGCCGGGAATGAAATGCTCCACCGTGATGAGCACGGGCACGAGCGCGAGAAAGATCCATTTCATGCCCTCGGAAAGGAAAGAGGAAGCGTCCAGAAACCATTGAACTTTCGAGCCGGCGAGGCCGGCGCTTTCCCACAACCGTTCCAATTTAGGTGCGAGGAAGAGATCGGCATAAAAGGCGAAAAACAACGTCGGAAGAATTGTCGCGAACGCCTTCAAATAAGTGGCGCGCGCGGATTCCGTCACCGTGACAGATCGGGCCGTCGGGAGTGGCGGTGGCAGCGGAGTGGTCATTTCGTTCTGTGGTTGTGTTTTGGCTGAAGTCGCCGGCCCCCAGTCCGCCACGGATGCGGAGACGGGCCGCGGGCTTCACGACGCGGCGGTCAACTCTCCGGCCAGCATGACCAAAGCTCCCACAGCTTGCAAGCCGCCCTGCCGCAAAACCCCGCCGAAGTCGGCGCAGGCGAAGCACGACGTGGTCTTAATCCCCCGTCTTCAACACCTTGATGAAGGCTTCCTGCGGGATGTTGACCTTGCCGATGGATTTCATCTTTTTCTTCCCTTCCTTCTGCTTCTCCAAGAGCTTGCGCTTGCGGGAAATGTCGCCGCCGTAGCACTTGGCGGTCACGTCCTTGCGGAAGGCGCGGATGTTCTCCCGCGCGATGACCTTCCCGCCGATGGCGGCCTGGATCGGCACCTGGAACATCTGCGGCGGGATCACGTCCTTGAGCTTTTCGCACAGCGCGCGACCGCGTTGCTCGGCCTTGCTGCGGTGGACGATGACGGAGAAGGCATCGACCGGCTCGCCGTGGATGTTGATGTCCATCTTCACCAAGTCGGACGCAACGTAGCCGGCCTGCTCGTAATCCATCGAGCCGTAGCCGCGGGTGATGGATTTGAGCTTGTCGTTGAAATCGACGAGGATTTCGTTGAGCGGCAGCCGGCACGTCAGCATGATCCGCGTGCCGTCGAGCGTTTCGGTGTTGGTGACCTGGCCGCGCTTGTCCATCACCAGCGACATCACGTCACCGATGTAATCGTTGGGGATGAGGATGAAGGCCTGCACGATCGGCTCGCGGATTTCCGCGATATTGGGCACGGGCGGGAAAAAGGTCGGATTGTCGATGGTCAGCTCCTCGCCGTTGGTGAGCGTGATCTCATACACCACGCCTGGATAAGTGCTGATGACATCCATGTTGAACTCGCGGCGCAAGCGCTCCTGCACGATCTCCATGTGCAGCAGGCCGAGGAAGCCGCAGCGGAAGCCAAACCCGAGCGCGACGCTCGACTCCGCCATGTAGCGGAAGGCGCTGTCGTTGATCTGCAGCTTGCCCATCGCGGCCTTGAGCTGCTCGAAGTCATCGGTGGTCACGGGATAAATGCCCGCGAAAACCATGGGCTGGATTTCCTTGAAGCCCGGCAGCGGCTCCAGCGCGGGGTTGCTCCGCTCGGTGATGGTGTCGCCGATCTTCACCTCGCGCGATTCCTTCATGTTCGCGACCACGTAGCCGACGTCGCCGGGGCCGAGTTCGGGCACGACGGTTTTTTGCGGCGAGAACACGCCCACTTCCTTCACCTCGTAGCCCTGCTGGGTGGCCATCATGCGGATGGCCGCGCCGCGTTTGAGCGTGCCGGAAAACACCCGCACATACATGATGACCCCGCGGTAGCTGTCGAAGACGGAATCGAACACCGAGGCGCGCAGGTGCGGATACTCCTCACCCTTGGGCGGCGGGATGCGCTGCACGATGGCCTCCAGAATGTCGGTGATGCCGATCCCGTTCTTCGCGCTGGCCGGGATGGCTTCCTCGTGCGGGATTTGCAGGATGTCCTCCAACTGCTTGTGGACCATCGGCAGATTGGTCGCCGGCAGGTCGATCTTGTTGATGACCGGGACGATGACGAGATTCTGCCCGTTGGCGAGATGCAGGTTGGCCACCGTCTGCGCCTCCACGCCCTGCGCGGCATCGACGATGAGCACCGCTCCTTCGCACGCCGCCAGCGAGCGCGAGACCTCGTAGCTGAAATCCACGTGCCCCGGCGTGTCGAGCAGGTTGAGTTTGTAGGTCTTTCCGTTTTTCGCGACGTAGTGCATTGTCACCGGGTGCGCCTTGATGGTGATGCCGCGCTCGCGCTCCAGGTCCATCGAATCGAGATGCTGAGCCTGCAACACGCGGTCGGAGACCGTCTTGGTCGCCTGCAACAGGCGATCGGACATGGTCGTCTTGCCATGGTCGATGTGGGCGATGATGGAAAAATTGCGGGTCAGCTCGGTGGACATGGAAAAGGAAAAAGGCAGGCGCGAACGCGGAGGAGGGCGAAGCCGGGTCTTCGGTCCGCGGCCAAGCCACGGACGAAAAAAGCGCCGGTTCAGGCATCAGGGGGAAAGCCAGTCTAAAACGAAGTTGCTCCGAGGCAAGCCGTGAGCGCGGCGATCATGATCCGGCCTTGGCGCGGGGCACGGGGCTTGATGTCGCCTTGCGGTTTTAATTAGGACGCAGCGCGTCTAAATTTGGAAAGAGGCGGTAGAATTGGCTCATCTTGTAGAGATTTGAAGCGTCGAATCCCCGGCCGAACTCGGCGGCCAATGCCGCTGCCAACCGCTTGAGCAAACCGGCTCCGTATTCCGCCCGCGCCGATCCCCCTTGCTCGAACTCCACGATGTGATGCCCGATCTCCCAGGAGGTTCTCACTTGAATGAGATCAACCGCCCGCAGCGCCTGCCCGCGTCGCTCCCGGATCAGGGAACGCAGACTGTCGAGAAGAGCCTCCACACCGGAAGAACCGGCCACCTTTCCCGCGGTCATCGCGACCGACCCGGTTGTCTTGGCCGTCGTCGCGCGCCTGTGTGTGCCTTTGCGTGAACCTTTCATACGGTCTGGAAGTGGAGGTCAACTCGGTTCAACTTCGTCGCATTCAGCGAGGCGACCGCTTCGAGCTTCCCAGTAGCCTCGCCCATAAGCCGAAAGCGTTCTTTCGTCCATTACCATCCCGCGCAAATTGACCTCCACTGTCGAACCGCTCCATGGACGTTGACAAGCGCCCGCTCTCCCGTGTTGAGTCGTGGCGATGATCCGAAGTTTTTTTCCAAAAAGTGGCCGGGCGCGCCGCGGGAGCGCGCTCGTCGCGTCCCTCGCGCTGGCGGTGGCGATGGTCGCGTGCAAGAAGGCGGAAACCTCATCCGCCACGGGACCGGCGGGAGAGACGGAGGCCTCCGCGCCGGCCGTGGTGGAATCGACCCGCTGGCCGCACGCCGGCAGTGATCTGCGGCCCGATCCGGCGGCGACCTTCGGCGCGCTGCCCAATGGCGTGCGCTTCGTCATTCTGCCACACGCCGAACCGCCGGGCCGCGCGAGCCTGCGGCTGTATGTGGAGGCCGGGTCGTTGCAGGAAAGCGAGGAGCAGCGCGGGCTGGCGCATTTCCTCGAACACATGGCCTTCAATGGCACGACGCATTTTCCCGCCGGGCAGATGGTCGAATACTTCCAGCGCCTGGGCATGGCCTTCGGCGCGGATACCAATGCCCACACCTCGTTCCGCGAGACCGTTTACAAGCTGGAGTTGCCGCCCGGCGCGGATGGCAAAGCCCCGGACGCGCCGACGCTGGCCGACGGGTTGCGCTTCTTTCGCGACTTGACCGACGGCATTTTGCTGGAGCCGAAAGAAATCGACAAAGAGCGCGGCATCATCCTGAACGAGAAGCTGGCGCGGGACAGCGTGGAATTCCGCAGTCTGGAGGCGGGCCTGAAATTCCAACTGCCCGACTCGAAGATTTCGCAACGCCTGCCCATCGGGCTGGAGGCGGTGATCGTGGAAGCGCCGCCGGAGCGGTTACAGGATTTCTATCGCAAGTTTTACACCGCGGATCGCCTCGTCGTGGTGGCGGCCGGCGCGGTGGACCCGCCGGCTCTCGCGCGGGAGATCGCGGCCGCTTTCGGCTCGCTGCCCGCCACGCCGCGCGCGTCCGATCCCGACTTCGGCCTGGTCACACCCCGTGGCGGCACGACCACGGCGACGCATCACGAGCCGGAAGCCGGGCACGTGCGCGTCAGCTTCTCGGTCATCAAGCCGTTGCCGACCGAGCCGCGTGCAGACACGGCGGCGGCCCGCGCGGAAAACCTGGCCCGCACGCTCGCCGCGCGCATGGTGCAGCGGCGGCTGGAAATTCTCGTCCGCCAGGACCAGTCGCCCCTGCTCGCGGGCGAGGCCGATGTGTCCGAGTTCCTGCAATTGGTCGATGTCGCGCAACTCGACGTGGTGGCGTCGCCGCAGCGGTGGACGGACGCGGTGGCGCTGGGCGCGCGCGAATTGAAGAAAGCGCGCGCCTTCGGGTTTTCCCGCTCCGAGCTGGCCGTGGTCAAGGCGGAATTCCTCACCGAGCAGGAAAACGAGGCCGAATCCGCCGCCACCCGCAAGGCCAAGGATCTGGCCGATCAGATCGTGACCTCGCTGGGCGAAAACAAAGTCTTCACGCATCCCGCCGCCGAGTGGCCGCGGGTGCAGGCCACGGTCGAAGCCCTCACGCCCGAGCAATGCCACGAGGCGTGGCAGCAAGGATTCGCGAGCCGCGATCTCATGGTCTTCGCCGCGGGCAATCTGCTCCCCGCGCCCAACGGCGAAACCCTGGAGGCGGCGCTCAGCCGCGGGTTGAGCGAGGAAGTGACGCCGCCGCAGGAAGAGGAGGAAGCCGTCTTTGCCTACACGAATTTCGGCCCCGCGGGCTCCATCACGACGGAGCAGGAAGTGGCGGATCTCGGCGTCTCGCTGGTCACCTTCGCCAACGGCGTGCGGCTGACGCTCAAGCCCACGGATTTCAAAAAAGACGAAGTGCTGGCGCAAGTCAGCTTCGGCGCGGGCAGGCTCTCGCTGCCGCAAGGCAAGCCGGGGCTGGAATTCTACACCAGCCGCATCTTCCAACTCGGCGGGCTCGGCAAACACAGCGTGGATGATCTCCAGCGGGTGCTCGCCGGCAAAACGGCGGGGATCAATTTCGTCGTCGGCGAAGACGCCTTCGGCCTCGGCGGCGAAACGACCCGCCGCGACTTGGCGACGCAATTGCAGTTGCTCGCCGCCTATGTGAGCGATCCCGGCTGGCGCGAGGAAAGCGACCGGATCTTCCGCCAGAATGCGGAAGCGATCTTCGCGCAGGTGAATCATGTGTTGGAGGCGCAAACGCCGGCCAAGGTCGAGCCGTGGCTGCGCGGCGGGGATTATCGTTTCGCCTTTCCCACCAAAGAGCAGGCGCTCGCCCGCACGCTTGACGAAGCCCGCGCGTGGCTCGCGCCCGCCCTGGCCAAGGCCCCGCTGGAGATCGGCCTCGTGGGCGACTTCGACCGCGCGGAGGCGGTCAAACTGGTGGCGGCCACCTTCGGCGCGCTGCCGGCCCGCGACGCCTATGCCGCGCCCAAGGTCGGCCCGCTCGACTTTCCCCCCACGGGGGCGCGGAATTTCGTCTTCAACAGCAAGATCGCCAAAGGACTGGTGGCCGGCTATTTCCCGGCGGTGGACCGCAGCGACATCAAGAAGACGCGGCGCGTGCAGGTGCTGGCCAGCGTGCTCAGCGACCGCTTGCGCGAAAAAATCCGCGAGGAGCTGGGCGAGTCCTACGCACCCCGCGCCACCGCCATAGCCAGCGAAGTCTTTCCCGGCTACGGCTACATCACCACGCAGGTGCTGACCGCGCCGAGCCAGGCCATCAAGGTCGGCGAGGCGGTGCGGGAGTTGGCGGCGGACCTGTCGGCCGGGGGCGTCACCGCCGATGAGCTGGATCGCTCGCTCAAGCCGCTGCTGGCCGCCCTGGCCGAGCAACGGCGCAGCAACGTGTATTGGCTCACCACCGTGTGCGCCACCGCCCAGCGCGACCCGCGTCGCCTCGACTGGGCACGCACCTTGACCGATGACTTCGCCAGCATCACCGCCCCCGAGTTGACCGAATTGGCCCGCACGTATCTCCAGCCCGCCGCCTTGCGCGAGGCCCGCGTGCTGCCGGTGGAGTGATCGCGGAGAAACCACGAATGGCACGAATAACACGAATAATTGTCAAACGGGCATCGCCTTGGCGCACGCCACCTTCGGTTCCTTCATTCGTGGCATTCGTAAAATTCGTGTCATTCGTGGTTCACAGCTGATCCTCGATCGGCAACAAGCCAGCGAGTGTGGCCATGAAATGCCGCCACACGCCGGCTTGAGGTTCCCGGTCGCGGATCACGG